>JAMOSA010000139.1 GCA_027063325.1 Campylobacteraceae bacterium | reverse complement strand
GCCAATGCACAAGCTTCGTAGCTAATTCCCTCTTCCAAGTCACCGTCTCCACAAAGACAATATACTTTATGGTCTATCAGTTTGCAGTTTGGGCTGTTTACTCTGTTTGCTGTAAACTCTTTTGCCATTGCAAACCCTACTGCATTTGCAACACCTTGTCCAAGGGGTCCTGTTGTAATTTCAACTCCTGGAGTATGGTTATACTCAGGGTGTCCAGGGGTTTTTGAATCAAGTTGCCTAAACTCTTTGAGATCCTCTAGTGATATATCATATCCCCAAAGATACAGAAGTGAATATATAAGTCCTGTCGCATGACCTCCGGAAAATACCAATCTGTCTCTGTTTAACCATTTTGGATTTTTTGGATTGTGTCTTAAGTGTTCACTCAATACTACTGCAATATCAGCTAGTCCCATAGGAGCTCCGGGGTGTCCTGATTTTGCTTTTTGTATCATATCTGCAGCCAAAAACCTAATAGTATCAGCCATCTTTTTTCTCATCTCATTTGCCATATATATCCTTTCTTATGGTTACTTAATTATTTATTGTTTGTGTCTGTTTAGATATTTATCCATTAGTGGTTTGAGTGCATTTTGAATATTTGGTTCAAACTCACCAAACTGTTTTTGTATTTCAATTGCCAAATTATCGGCATACTCTATAGCCTCTTTTGTACCAAGAAGTGTAACAAAACTGTTTTTGTTACTGTCATTGTTGGTTGGTTTACCAGCTTGGGTATCTGTTTGAACAGCATCTAATATATCATCTTGTACCTGGAAGAGTATTCCAAGTTTTATACCAAAATCATACAATTTCTCTTCTGTAATACTCTTTGCATCTGCAATAACAGCTCCCATCTGCAAAGATGCAGCTATCAGTTTTGCAGTTTTATTTGTATGCAACTCTATAATCTCTTGTAGTGACAATGGTTTGTTTTCAAAGTACAAATCTATTGCCTGTCCAAGCACCATACCACCGCTTCCTCCATTTCTTGAGAGTATCAAAGTAAGCTTTGTTTTGACATCATCTCTTAGTGGAGCAGAAGCTATGAGTTCAAAAGCATGGGTATTTAGTCCATCTCCTATTAAAATTGCCAATGCTTCATCATATGTAGTATGCAAAGTTGGATGACCTCTGCGAAAAGAGGCATTATCCATAGCCGGTAAATCATCATGAATTAGTGAATATGTATGAAACAGTTCAAGTGCCAATGCTGGATACATCGCTGATTTAACCAAAAGAGGCTCATAGGCTTTTACTATTGATAAGAGCAGTTTTGGTCTAAATCTCTTTCCCCCTGCTGTTAGCATCTCATGCAATGCCTTTTGATAGGTTGGGTGAAATGTGTCAATTTTTGGTAAATTATTTATAAGAAAATCTTCAAACTCTTGCATAAATCCGCTTTCTGTGATATTGGCGAATTATATCTAATTTCGATAAAATACCGCATGGAAAATCAAAAAAAAGATACTAAGTTAATAATTCTAAAGTGGTTGAAGAGGCTCTTTGCACTCTTTACAATAGTAGCATGGATTGTAATGCTTGTTTTAATTCTTGGCAGTGGTCTACCTTTTGCACAACAGGCTCCAAGGTGTATTATAGGTACGATGATTATATTTGGTATATTGACTATATCTTTCAAAGGTATAGAGTATTATGAGAAACAACTAAAAGATGAAAGTGAGAAGTAGATGAATATAGTTATAATATTTGGTGGCTCCAGTTTTGAGCATGAGATAAGTATTGTCAGTACAATTACGCTCAAAAAGGTTTTAAAGTCTCAAAATCTGGATTTTGTTTTTGTAGATGCAAATAGAGATATGTATCATATAGATGCAGACAATCTAAAATCATCATACTTTAGCAGTGGAGATTATAAAAAGAGTAAAAGAGTATATATTCAAAAGGGTGGCTTTTATACATTGGGTCTTATGGGTTCAAAAAAATCTCTTGATTGTGATGTGGTTTTGAATCTGATTCACGGTAGAGATGGAGAAGATGGCAAAATAGCTTCATTGATGGAGTTTTACTCAATCTCCTATATAGGACCAAGAGTTGAAGCTTCAGCAATCAGTTACAGTAAAATACTTACAAAGTTGTATGCAAAATCAGTTGGTATTGAAGTATTACCATATGAAGTTTTATATAAAAAAGGCACTAAAGAGATAAAAACAAAAAGACCATTTATCATAAAACCTGTGCATCTTGGCAGTTCAATAGGTGTATCTATTGTAAAAGATGGTGATGATTTAAATTATGCTCTTGATGTGGCATTTGAGTTTGACGATACAGTAATAATTGAACCTTTTATCGAGGGTATTAGTGAATATAATCTGGCTGGTTGTAAAAGTTCTGTTTGGGAGTTATCTATTGTTGAAGAGCCACACAAAGATGAATTTTTGGATTTTGATAAAAAATATATGGATTTTTCAAGAGATAATAGTATAAATGAAGCTTCTATTGATAATGTATTGAAAAATAGAATGATTGAAGCATTTGAAAAGATATACTCAGATATGTTTGAAGGCAGTATTATAAGGTGTGATTTCTTTGTAATAGATGATAAAATCTATCTGAATGAAATCAATCCGATTCCAGGTTCTATGGCAAATTATCTCTTTAAAGATTTTGAAAATATGATAGAGAGATTGGCAAAAGTGCTACCAAAAGAGAGAAATATAACTATAGATTATAAATATATACACTCTATACAAAGTGCCAAAGGTAAAGCATAAGTGCCATTTTATGGCATTTTGCCATTTTATATCTATTATAACTTTATCTTAACTACTAATCAAATATAACTTATTCTATATTTCATTTAAGTGTTTTTATAGTTTTGCTTTCATATAATTATGTGTTACTGTTACGCATTTAGTAACAAAATTTCTTTTAGGAGGCTTGTATGCAGTCTAACACAGCATTGGAATATGACTATTCCGTTGCAAAACTTTATATGTGGACTACAGTCATTTTTGGTATTGTAGGAATGACTATTGGTGTTCTTATTGCAGCTCAATTGGCTTTTCCGGAGCTGAACTACTTAATGGGTGAGTATGGTACATTCTCAAGACTTAGACCACTTCACACAAATGTGGTAATTTATGGATTTACACTTAGTGGTATTATGGCATCTTTTTACTACTCGGCTCCAAGAGTTTTGAAAGTATCTATGGGTGAGCTTCCACTTATAAATGCTTTGGCAAAATTTCAGTTTGTAGCATATCTTGTAGCAGCTACTGGAATGGTTATCTCTCTTGGAATGGGTATTACTGCAAACAAAGAGTATGCTCAGATGGAGTGGCCACTGGATGTATTAATAGTTGTATATTGGGTTATATGGGGTATTAATATGTTTGCATTAATTGGTGCAAGAAGAGAAAAAGCCCTGTATATCTCACTATGGTACTACATAGCCTGTTTCTTGGGTGTTGCAATGTTGTATCTATTTAACAATATGGAAGTTCCTACACTATTCTTCTCTGGTGGACTTGGTGCATGGTATCACTCTGTATCTATGTATGCAGGTACCAATGATGCTCTTGTACAGTGGTGGTGGGGACACAATGCAGTTGCATTTGTATTTACAGTTCCTATTATTGCACTAATTTACTACTTCTTGCCAAAAGAATCTGGACAGGCTGTATATTCATATAAACTCTCTCTTCTTTCATTCTGGGGATTGATGTTTGTATATCTGTGGGCAGGTGGACACCACTTGTTATGGTCAACAGTTCCAGATTGGATGCAGACAATGGGTTCAATATTCTCTGTTGTTCTTATTCTTCCATCTTGGGGTAGTGCAATTAACATGCTACTCACAATGAAGGGTGAGTGGAATCAGCTTACAGAAAATCCACTTATCAAGTTTATGGTTTTGGCTTCTACATTCTATATGCTTTCAACATTGGAAGGTCCTATTCAAGCAGTTAAGTCAGTAAATGCTATTGCACACTTTACAGATTGGATTCCAGGTCATGTTCATGATGGTGTTCTTGGTTGGGTTGCATTTATGATATTTGCAGCATTGATGCATATGTCAACAAGAGTCTTCAAAAGAGAGATCTACAGTAAATCACTTCTTGAAGCACAATTTTGGATTCAAACAACTGGTGTTGTACTCTACTTTACATCTATGTGGATTGCAGGTATTACTCAAGGTATGATGTGGAGAGCTGTTGATGAGTATGGTAACTTGATGTATAGCTTTATTGATACTGTTACAGTACTACATCCATACTATACAATCAGAGCAATTGGTGGATTGTTATTCTTAATAGGTGTATTTATGTTTGCATATAACTTGTACAAAACTGCAACAGCAGGTAGAAAGCTCGAAAATGAGCCTCAATTCAGATCGCCTATGGCATAAGGGAGGTAGATAATGTTTCATTGGTTGGAAAAAAATCCTTTTCTCTTCTCAGTAGGGGTATTTATAGTAATTGCGTTTGCAGGTCTTATAGAGATTTTGCCTAACTTTGCCGAGGCGGCTCGTCCTATCAAAGGATTAAAGCCATATACAGTACTTGAACTTGCCGGTAAAGAGGTTTACAAAAAAGATAACTGTATTGCTTGTCATTCACAGTTGATTCGTCCTTTTAAGGCTGAGACAGATAGATATGGTCAATATTCACTATCTGGTGAGTATGCATATGATAGACCATTCCTTTGGGGTTCAAAAAGAACAGGTCCTGATTTGCACCGTGTAGGTAATTATAGAACTTCAGACTGGCATGCAAACCATATGTGGGATCCAAAATCTGTTGTTCCTACATCTATAATGCCAGCTTATAAACATCAGTTTAAAAATATAGCTGATACTGAGACTGCATATGCAGAAGCTGTAACAGTAAAAAGAGTATTTAATACTCCATATGGACCAGAGATTGCACCTAGCAAAGAGGCTTATGAAAAGTACTATAAAGAGAAACTTTTACCAGAAGCTAAAAAGATAGCTAAAGAGATGAAAAATAAAGAGGTTGAAGCTATGGTAAATCAGGGTAAAGTACCTGAAATTGTAGCTTTAATTGCATACTTGAATCGTCTTAAATAAGAGGTGTTAGAGTGTCTTTAACTGAAATGCAAGGATATGCCTTCTTTTTCTTCACGATCTTTTTGGTCGTGATTCTTTATGGCTATATCCTGCATCTTTATAAGAGTGAAAAAGATGGTGTTAGGGATTATGAGAAGTATGGCAAGATGGCTCTTGATGATGAGCTAACTGATAAGCCTATAGAAGAGAACCCTAAAGAAACGAACGAAAAGAAGGAGAAGTAGATGAATTCATTCATTGTCAAGGGATTGGCACTTGCAGGTGTATTGATAGTAGCTACACTTGTTGTTGTCCAGCAGATGCATATTGATTTGACTGATCCTATCAATATGATTACATTCATAGGTGCTATTGCTATTGCTGTACTTACATTTGGTGTAGGTGCAAAGTATATGGCTCAGATGAAAACCGATACAGCAACAGGTGAACTTGCAGAAGAGAATTGGGATGGTATTGGTGAGTACAAAAATGAACTTCCACCAGGTTGGGCATGGTCATTTTTTGGTACTATGGTTTGGGCTGTATGGTACTTTTTGTGGGGTTATCCACTAAATGCATATAGTCAAATTGGTGAGTGGAACAAAGAGGTAAAAGAGTATAATGCCAAGTTTGAACAGGTTCACAAAAATGCTTCTCCTGAAGTATTAAAAGAGATGGGTGAATCTATATTCTTGGTTCAATGTGCTCCATGTCATGGTGAAACTGGTGACGGATTATCTGGCAAAGCACAGGATTTTACAAGTAGATTTACAAAAGAACAGGTTTTGGCAGTTATTAAAAATGGTCAAGATCAATTGAAATATCCAATGGGTGCAATGCCAGCAGGTATGGCTCAAGGTAAAGATGCAGAAGATATTGCCAAGTATGTAGCAGGTGGACTCAAAGGTACTGCACCAGCAGCTTGGGGTACATGTGCTGGTTGTCATGGTCAAGATGGCAAAGGAAATGGTGGCACAGCTCCTGATTTAGCTGGATATGATTTGACTTTGGTACAACATGTATTAAAGCATGGTAAAGAGGGTATTATAGGCAAAATGCCAGCATTCCCTGGTAGATTTACTCCTGTTCAGGAGAAAGCATTAGCAAGTTATCTTGCTACATTGAAGCAGTAAGGAGTCATAAATGGCAGCAACTGAAAATACAAATAGAAATGCTTGGGGAATTGATGGTGTAGTTGGTATGTTAATAGCTACAGCACTACTATTAGGTATTCTATTTTATCTGGTATCTAATGCTATTAGTATTCAAAAAGCTGAAGCTACTCACTATTATGATCCAGCTCCAATTGTTGGTAGTTTGGACAATGTAAAAATGATCAGTAAAGATAATGCAAAATTTGCATTTGTTGATGCAAAATAGGGGGCAGTAATGATTAAAATAATGGATAAAGTATTGGGCTTTTTTATGCTTGGTTTGGCAATTTTGACTCTTTGGTCAGTACTTACGCCTAATCATCTTTTTGTAGGTTAGATATATGAAGCATATAGCAAGGGTTACCTTGCTTATGCTCTTTTTTACTTTTACACTCTCTGCAAAATATTTAATCAATGATCATATAATATCTCCAAAAGCTTCACAAATTATAGAAAAGATTGGTGAAGAGTTATATCAAAAGACAGGTATTAATATATATGCAATTGCAACAAATGATGATCTTGGCAGAGAAAATCTATATAAATATATCTTAAAGTATGAAAAGAGTATAAGCAAACCATATGTGGCATTAATATTTGCCCCAAACAGTAAAAGAATAGGTTTAATTGCATCAGATGATACACTCAAGAGTTATTATGATCCTAACAGAGTAAAAAGTTATGCTATCAGAATAGTCAGTAGTGCAGATTCAAACAGTATGCAATCAAAGTATGATGTAGCAGTAGTTCAAGCATATTCCGAACTTGCTGATGAGATAGCATCAAAAAAGGGTATTAAATTGGCAAATACCATCAAAGATGAGGGTGGATGGTTTTTGACTTTGGTTACATGGTTGGTATATTTAGGTTCTATTGTGGTTTTTTGGGTATATTTTGGACGACCAATTTATATGAGGATACGCAATGGAAAATCAAAATGATGATAGAGGTAAATATTGGCCTTGGATGATACTTGGGTTTGTATTTATCGGTATTACTCTGGGGTTTTGGACGGTAAAATCTGCTATTAAGATGCCTGTATATGAATCTAATGAGTATATGATGAAGTATCAAACAGCAGACAAAGATGCCAATGATATAAAAGAGGCTCAAAAACTCTTTGATAGTAGATATAATATTGAGCTTGTAGATATGAATCTATCAGATTTTAAACCAAAGTTTCTAAAAAGAAAAATTGGTGATATTGTAGCTTTATCAAGTATAAACAGTATCAAGTATAAAATTACAGATAAAGATGGTAATATTGTAGAGGATATGAATGTAACTTTGCTTCTTACTAGACCTCATACTCAAACAGAAGATCAATTATTTGAGAATGTGAAATTAAATGGTAACTACTATCAGATAGATAATCTGGTACTAAAGAGTGAGGGTAGATATATTTTGAGGGTAAGAGCATCAAAAGATAAAGCAGTAGGTTTTAAAGATACTGAGGCATACTACAAAAAGTAATAAAGTAATATAGATGTAAAAAAAAGTTAACACTTTTTTGCTATGTGGCTACTTGCAACTATTGCACTACACCATGCAAAGTGCAGGTTATAGCCACCTCTTTTTCCTGTAATATCAACTATTTCACCACAAAAGTATAGATCTTTATCTATTTTAGACTCCATATTTTTTGGATCTATTTGATATGTTTTTATACCTCCAATTGCAACTTCTGCATATTTAAAACCTCTAGTATCTTCTATATCAATATCAAAATGTTTTATTTGATATACAATTCTATTTAGAAGTTTTCTATTTAGGTTAGATTCATTTAAGACCTCTTTTGAGACAAGGTGTGATATTACATTTGCCAACTTTGGATGTAGAACTCCTTTGAGCCATATATCTATAGTTAAGTTTCTGTTTTTGTCTATACGGTTTTGAAGTATATTAAATAGTTGTTTTTTTGAATAGTTTGGTAATAAGTCTATAGATAGCTTTATATAACTGTATTCTGATAGAGCTTTTGTTATATATAAGCTTATATCCAGTATTGCAAGTCCACTTACTCCATACTCTGTAAAGAGTAAATCACCCCTTATTGATATACTCTCAACTCCATCTATATATGCAGTAGATTTTGCATCTATCTTTAAACCAGCAAGACTCTTTAACCATTTGAAACTACTCTTAAGAGGTACAAGTGCAGGTAGTGGTGGAGTTATATCATATCCCATATCAAGTAGAATATTTAGCATATTGCTATTTCCACCAAGATTTGGTGAAGCTGGTGAACCTGTAGCAATAATTAGATGTTTTGATATATATTTTTTGGTATCAGTTATTACTTCATATCTTTGTTTGGATTTTTTAAAAGATATAATATTTTGTTCATATTCAATTGTTACATTATATCTTTTGAGTTCACACAGTAGTAATTCAACCACAACAGATGCACTTTTTGCCATTGGAAAAAGTCTATTGTCATTATCACCTTTTATAATCTCCAGACCTATTGAGTGAAAAAATTGATATATATTTTCAAGTTTTACATTTGTTAAGATAGTATCTATGAACTCTTTGTCATTACAAAAATAGTTATCTTTATCTACTTTGGCATTACCAATATTGCACTTCCCATTACCACTGGCATAAAGTTTCTTGGCTACTTTTTTACCCTTTTCTAATATAACTACAGATTTGCCACCTCTACTTGCAATAATCCCACTAACAAGTCCTGCTGCTCCACCACCAATTATGATTAAATCTCTTTTCACAAATATCCTTGAAACTGTTTTAAAACTCTATATAGTTTAACATAGATTTGATATAACTATATCTTGGGTATAATCATACAAAAAGGAGTTTTTATGTCTGTACTTGTAGAGTTTGCTATATTCCCTACAGATAAAACAGAATCCAAAAGCAAATATGTAGCCAAAGCTTTGGATATTATAGATAAAAGCGGTCTTGATTATCAACTTACACCGATGGGAACTATTATAGAGGCTAATACTTTGCAAGAGATATTTAAAGTTATTGATGATGCATATATGGTACTAAAGCAGGATTCAAGTAGAGTATATAGTGTAATAAAGATCGATTATAGAGATGGTGAACTTGGTAGATTACATAAAAAGAAGCATTCAGTAGAGCAGAAATTAGGCAGGAAGCTTAATGGGTAGCTTTGATATAATTATGCAACTTTTAATGAAGGACATATAGATGTGTGCTGAGAGAATGCAAAGAGTTGTAATAGCCATAATACTTGGTATGGTTATGGGGGTAGCAGCAACAGGTATTACTGAACCAGAGAGTGGAGGACTTCAGATAGCTTTTTTAGTACAACTTGTACTTATTATTATGTTATTAATTGGTGGTTTTACAAGATTCTGCCCATCACTTATGGTGCTTAGAGGATTTTTACCTCCATGTAAAGATGATTAGGAGAAATAATGGAAAAAGTCAGTTATAAAGATGCAGGTGTGGATATAGATGCAGGAAATGATTTTGTAGAGGCAATTAAAAGTGATATTAAATCTACATTTGATGATAATGTCATAGGTGGTATAGGTTCATTTGCAGGTGCTTATGCTCTGCCCAGTGGTTATAAAGAGCCTGTAATTCTCTCAGCCACAGATGGGGTAGGTACCAAGTTGAAGTTGGCTATTGAGAGTAAAAAGCTAGATACTGTTGGGATAGATTTGGTAGCAATGTGCGTAAATGATTTGATATGTAATTTTGGTACACCAATGTTTTTTTTGGATTATTATGCTACAGGTAAATTGGTTCCCTCAGAAGCTAAGAGTGTAGTATCTGGAATTGCCAAAGGATGCAAGAGAGCAGAGTGTGCATTGATTGGCGGAGAGACTGCCGAGATGCCTGGAATGTACAGTGAAAATGATTTTGATTTGGCAGGTTTTGCAGTAGGTATTGCAGAGAGATCTCAAATGGATAGAGTATCTTTGGTAAAGCCTGGTCAAATTTTGATAGCACTACCAAGTAGTGGTATTCATTCAAATGGTTATTCACTTGTTAGAAAACTCTTTTTTGAGAGATTAGAGATGAGTTTGGATGATGAGTTTGATGGAAAGAGATTGATTGATACGCTACTTGAGCCTACCCGCATATATGTTCCAGAATTTAAAAGATGCAAGGATAAAATTGTAGCACTAGCTCATATTACTGGTGGAGGTATAGTAGAGAATCTTCCAAGAGTGCTACCAGATGATACAAATGCAGTTGTATCAATTGAGAAGATTAAACAGTTACCTATATTTGAATTTATATCTCAATATGTGGAACAAGAAGAGATGTATAGAACATTTAATATGGGTGTAGGTATGGTATGGATAGTAGAATCTGAAAATGTAGATACAATTCTTGAAGTAACTGATGGTTATGTTATAGGTGAAGTTGTAGCAGGTGAGGGTAGTGTAACTTTAGTGTAGAGTTAGCAATCTTTGATACTCTTTATAGTAGTTCAGATTTGTAAAAGGTTCTTTGGTATCAAAGTATATCTCTTTGGTACTGCAAGAGTCTAAAAGGGTATTTAATTTGTGTATGTCACTCTTTAGGAGTTCTTTTATTTTGTGTAGTACATTTTTGTGATATACTCCACAAAGAGGCTCTTTACCAAATGAAGATGAGGCATACACTATCTCAAAGCTCCCATTCTCAAACTCATCTATAAGTGTGGTTACTATTTGGTTTGATACCAAAGGCATATCTACACCTATAACAAATATGTTACAATTTAACTCTTCAAAAATACTCTTTAGTGCCACCATTGGTGAACTTATATTACTCTTATCTATTATAAGAGGAAATTTGGAGCTAAACTTATCAGTTTTACTGCTTATATATACCTCTTTGAATATTTTTAATAATTTTTCGTATTGATATTGAGTCAATGAAGAGTACCCACCAAATGGCAAGAGAGCTTTATCCTGTCCCATTCTACTACTCTTGCCACCTGCTAAAACTACTGCTTTATCTACTCTCATAGCCCTCTCTCCTTTTTATATGTACCCTTATCATTATCCACGCTACAAAGGCGATAAATGCTTGAGACAAAAATAGTTTATCTGGTGCATATTCATAAATTTCACCTGCAATGATTGCTCCTATACTTCCTCCAAGTCCAAATGATATACCCAAAAAGAATTGTTGAGCCAGTTTTTTTTGGGTATATAGCTCATATACATAAGCAATACTTGCTATATAATAGAGTGCAAAATTTAGTGCATGTAAAGATTGTGCAACAAATGCCATTGTTAATGAGTCTGGATAGAGCCATAAAATAAGCCATCTTATAACTGCTGCAAATGTTGCTATTTCAATAAGCCTAAGTAGATTACCTTTAAGTAGAGGAGATTGAAAGTAGAGCATAGCTATCTCACACAAAACTCCAAAACTCCAAAGCCATGTTGTCATCTGTAGAGATATTCCATGTGCAGTCTCATATATTGTAAAGAAGTTGTAAAAACCTCCAAAGCTTACTTGCATCAATAGTGCAGAGAGCCAAAACGCCCAATATTTAGAAAGAGATAAACTCTTGTTATCTGTTGTGCTACTATCTATTATACTATTGTTGTCATACTCTCCTGCTATATACCCAAACACAGAAGTAAGAGTTGCTAGTATAAATATATAAAGGAGTGTTTGAGAAGATGATTGTATCATGCTCCCAAGCCATAGAGCTATACCCATAAAACCAATAGAACCCCAGAGTCTGACTTTTCCGTAATGCTCTTTTGTAATAACTTTTAGAGCAATAGTATCAATAAAAGGGAGTATGATTCCCATAGAAGCTCCATAAAGAAGATTTACCAAAAAAAACATATAAAAATTATCAACACTTATAAAAAACAGTAAAGTAGCAACTGTTGTAAGTAGCAGTGAGAGATGGTATGTCTTGTGATTTAATCCTCCATACCTTCTAAATATAAAAGGGAGTAAAAATCTCATAAGTGGTGCTGAAGCAAATATAATACCCACTTCAGTAGCACTATAACCGCTACTATAAAGAGATTTTGGTAAAAATATTATATAGACACCTACAAGTGCAAAATAGAATAGATAAAATGCACCAATAGCAAATGCCGCTTTGTAGTTCACCTACTCTTTCTCCTCTTTTACTATTAACATAGTACCAGATAGTAACTCATGAGGCATTTTGTGATCTTTTCTAAAAAACATCAAAATCCAACCAAACAGTATAAAGTCAAAAAATGTAAAAAATTCTCTAAATATTATCTGAATAAGTGAAGGCTTTTTATATGTTGTACTATCAACCAATACCAAGTTATAAGCTCTCATTCCAGGAGTCTGTGATGCTTTTGCCAAAAATATAATTACTATTATATAGTATGGTATCAATATAAGTATCCATCCTTCTAATTTGTGTTCTGCAAAACCTTCACGAGATCCCATTACAAGATAAAATACTATATACATAATTGGCATTAAAAGCATAAAAGTATCTGTTATAAATGCTTTGAAAAAATCTTTTTTTGTTGGTATTTTTATAGCATTATCAGAATTATCAGAAACTTTTACTTTTTGCTTATATGAAGTATCTACTTTGCCCTGTTTAACTTTGCGAAATCTAGGTTTTGACACAAAATATCCTTTTAAACTTTTGAGTAATCATATCAAAATAGACTAAATAACTGACTTTACTCTTGTAAATAATCAATTATATCTTATACATTAATGTAAGCCCAAATAGCCCAGATAGAGAAAAAAGTAACTTTTTTGGAAAAAGTGTAAAAAAAAAGTGGAAACAGCTTGACAATAGAGATAAATTTGTCTATAATACGCGTCCACAAACACAG
>JAMOSA010000138.1 GCA_027063325.1 Campylobacteraceae bacterium | reverse complement strand
ATGCCAGCACATATGAAGAGTATTATGATAGGTTCTTCACTAAATATTCCTCTATCCAAGGGAAAGTTGGCTCTTGGCAGATGGCAAGGAATTTATCTGCTTGAGCATAGAGATTATGGTGGAGAAAGAAGTATGGTAATGACAGTAATAGGAGAGTAGATGAAGATAGTAGTATTAGATGCTTTGACACTAGGAGAGGATTTGGATTTGACTCCATTAAATAGTTTGGCAGATAAGGTAGAGATATATCAAACAACAAAACCAGAAGATACGATTGATAGAATCAAGAGTGCTGATATTGTAGTAACCAATAAAGTGGTTTTAAATAGAGAGACTTTAATGATGGCTACAAAACTGAAGCTTGTATGTATTACAGCTACAGGTATGAATAATGTAGATTTAAAAGCAGCCAAAGGTATGGGCATAGAGGTTAAAAATGTAGCCGGATATTCAACACACAGTGTAGTACAGCATACATTTACACTACTATTTACACTGCTTGAGAGTATATGTTACTATGATGAATACTCTAAAAGCAAAAAGTGGAGCAAGAGTAATCTTTTTACCCATCTTGGCAGACCATTTTTTGAACTTAACGGTAAAAGATGGGGTATTATTGGACTTGGTACTATCGGTAGTAATGTTGCCAAAGTAGCTCAAGCTTTTGGCTGTGAAGTTGTATATTACTCTACCTCAAACAATCCTCACAGCAGTGAATACAGGCATATGGATATAAAAGAGCTTCTCTCATCTTCAGATATTATCTCTATACATGCTCCACTAAATGAAAATACAGATGGTTTGATAGATAAAAAAAAGTTGGATTTACTCAAAGAGGGGTCAATTATATTAAACTTAGGAAGAGGTGGCATTATAGATGAAGAGGCTTTGGCCAATACTCTAAACAACAAAGAGATCTATGCGGGTTTAGATGTATTGACAAATGAACCGCCAAATCCAAATCATCCTCTTTTGAATCTTGATTATCCTCAAAGATTGTGTTTGACTCCACATATTGCCTGGACATCAATTGAAGCTAGGAACAGGCTTTTTGAGGGAGTTTTGAATAATATAAAAGAGTTTTTGGAGAAGAGATGATAGATCTTTTGATAATAGGTTCAGGTGGAGCAGGATTATCTGCAGCTATTGAGGCAACAAGCAGTGGTGCAAAGGTGGCAGTAGTCACCAAAAATATACCTACCCAGTCTCAGACTGTAATGGCTCAAGGAGGTATAAATGCAGCTTTGGCAAATATAGAAGATGATTCTGTATCTTTGCATATATCAGATACTCTAAAAGCTTCACATAATTTGGCAGATGAGAGTATGGTATCAAAATTGTGTAACAGTGCCAAAGATACTATTGAGTGGTTAGAGAGAATGGGAGTACCATTTTCCAGAATAGATGGTGCCAATAGTGTAATATCTTCAATAGCACAAAGAAAACTTGGTGGTGCTTCTGCCAAAAGGGCATGTTATGCACAAGATTATACAGGTTTAAAGATTTTGCATACCCTTTTTGACAAAGCTCTTTCTATGGATATAGATATACTGCCAAATAGAATACTACTTGAGTTGCTGTTTGAAGATGGAGTAGTATATGGAGGTATCTTTTTTAATCAAAGCAGTGGAGAGATAGAGCAGATTAGAGCTAAAAGTACACTCATTGCAACAGGTGGATTTGGAGCAATATATCACAAGTTTACTACAAATAGTTATGGTGCAACAGGAGATGGGCTAACTGCTGGTATAAGAGCTGGTAGTGTTGCTTCAAATATAGAGTTTATACAGTTTCACCCTACCGCACTAAAGGGTTCAGCAATTTTAATCAGTGAAAGTGCCAGAGGTGAGGGTGGTTATTTGATAGATGACAAAGGTGAAAGGTTTACCAATGAATTGGCTCCAAGAGATGAGGTAACAAGAGCAATATTTGAAAAAATTTCCAATAAAGAGAGTGTATATCTGGATATAAGACATCTTGGCAAAGAGAAAATAGAGCATCTTATGCCCCAAGAGTTGCATCTGTGCAGATTGCACGCAGGTATAGATCCA
>JAMOSA010000137.1 GCA_027063325.1 Campylobacteraceae bacterium | reverse complement strand
GGACAATTCTATTTTCAAAGATACTTCAAGCATCTACCAGATCCAGGAGAGATAGTATTTTTTGATAGAAGTTGGTATAACCGTGCCATTGTAGAACCTGTGTATGGATTTTGTACAGAAGATCAATATGAGAAATTTATGAAAGAGGTGCCTGAGATTGAACATGCTTTGGTTGATGATGGAATAATCTTGATTAAATTTTGGTTTTCTATTAGTAAAGAGACTCAACAAAAGAGATTCAAAGAGAGAATGACAAACCCTCTAAAGCATTGGAAATTATCTCCTGTTGATCAAAAAGCCCAAGAGATGTGGGATACTATTACATACTACAAAGAGCAAATGTTTAGTAGAACACATACCAGTTATGCACCTTGGATTATAGTTGATAGTAATGACAAAAAAAGAGCTAGGCTTGAGAGTATTAGATATGTACTCTCAAAGATACCATATGAAGGCAAAGAGAGTGCCAAAATAAATCTACACCATGATCCAGATGTTGTAGAGAGATACCATAGACGCTCACACCAAGAGAAGGGTTAGAAAACATATCAAAGAGACAGTAAAAATATTGTCTCTTTATATATCAATATACTTTAGTTCTTCAATATGATTTTTCAATACTATAAATGAGCGTGATATAATTCTCTCATCTGTTTTATCTTTCTGTTTACTCAATATTGATGTTACTTTTGATAAAAACTCTATCTCTTTTTCACTAAAAGTATATGTAGTCAAAGTATCATAAAGTACCTGATGATTACCTATATATCCATTTATTATCTCATATTTACTCATTCCCTTAAACTTAGAGATATTTAATTGGGAAATATCTTTCTTGGGTTCTACACTCTCTTTGGATTTATTATGCTGTTTTATAGATTCTGTTACAGGTTTGGATTTTATATCATCTTCTGATTGTGGTTTCTTGATATTTTGGAATACAAAAATTGATGTACAATATTTACACTTTTTTGCCTCTATATCTACATACTCTCTACACTCACTACACTGCTTAATACCTTGTCTTAGGCAAAACTCTTTTGTATAACTCTTTTTAGAGAGCATTATTGCTATCAATCCCCCTATTGGTGAAATTGCTAAAGATAGAAGAAAAAATTTTATACTATTTAATCCTTTGTATGCATTTGCCACAACTCCAACCAGTATTGCAAATCCCATCCAATATGATATATATAGATTTGAAGTCAAATTTGTATAAGCATTCATTCTTGCAATATTTCCACCAAGTGAAGTGTTATAGTGTTCTATACTATCATAGTAGTTAATCCACAGCAAAATAGGAATCATTAACATAAATAAAATAATACTTAAAATACTAACAATCTTTTGTTTACTTGTAAATACCATTATAACTATCCTTTCAAATAGTCTTTATCTAGTATATATGATTAATTAATATGGTTATTCATTATATATAATAATTAAATATAATATTTGAAATAAAAGTAGATTTGTTACAAATATATACACTAACATTAGATATATTGGTAACTCTTGAAGATAATTAGTAGTTTTATTTTTAAGCAGAGAGATATAATATCCCCCTACCCTCTTTAATCTTTGGCTGCTATATCCTCACATCCGTGGCAAGTCTCCATACACTCTATATGCGTACTTCCCCAATAGGCTCTCTCAAAGCTACTGTGTAGCATTTGGGTATATTTTTCATTTTCAATTACATCTATAAGTTCATTTGCAAAACCTAATATAAGCATCTTTTTAGCTTCACTTTTGCTAATTCCTCTTGAGCGTAAATAAAATAGTTGCCTCTCATCCAATTGTCCAGTGGTACTACCATGACTAGCTTCAAGTTCATCTATATATATCTCAAGCTGTGGTTTACTTGCCATATATGCACCATCATTTAAAAGTATTGCTTTTGAGTTTTGGTGTGCTTTTGTGTATTTGGCACTCTTTTCTACTTTGATAAGTGCATCAAATATACCTCTGGCTCTATCTGCCAATATATTTTTGGCTGTTTGATTACTGGTAGAGTTTTGACCAATATGTACAAATCTACTTACTGTTCCTCT
>JAMOSA010000136.1 GCA_027063325.1 Campylobacteraceae bacterium | reverse complement strand
TTATTCAAAATTGATATGACTCAACACACTTGTTAAAGTGTTTTAAGTACAATAGATGTAATAGATTTCATGTATAACCTTATAAATGAATATATTATTTATTGCACATTATATTTCATTGATTATCCTTTTGACTTAGCTAAGGCTAGGACTTCAAGTCTATTCAATAAAATCTAATGCACACTAAACAATATCTTCAAACTATAGGGTTATGCAAGAAGTCTAAACAAAAAGGAACTAGTATGACACCACAAGAGCAAGAGATAAAAAAGATGAAAGATAGTATCATCACTGAGATGAGATTGATTTTCAAAGCAAATATGAAGATATTTGACTGGGATATCCCTGAAAATGATGACAGAGTTTCAGCTAAGATGATAGTAGATACTATGCAAGAGGCACTAGATGAGCTAAAAGCAGAAGTAGAAGCTGGTAAATATGATAACTACTAAGGAGTAGAGTATGAGCAAAAGTAACCTAAAGCACCTTGAGACTATCAAGGAAAACATAGACAAAACAGACAAACTAAGCCAAGAAGAAAAAAGTGACTCTTTTAAACGCATAGAAGAGTGGTATGCCCAAGATAAAGCATGGGATTCTTTGATGGCTGAACTTAGTAATGTATCACCAAAAGTCAAAGCATTACTTTCAGAGCTTGGGCTTATATAGGATAAAAAATCTCCTAAATTCACAATTGGGAGTATTTAAAAATAACCCATATAAGAGAAAGGCTTTATTCACCTTTCTCTTTACTACTTTTCTAGTATCATATCCAAAAGAGATTGGCTTATCTTATTACTCTGATTTAGTAGTTTGATGATACCTACTAATCCTACTATCTCTACACTTTTTGATTTGGCAAATCTTCTACCTTTTTTCTCATGCTTTCATATACAAAAATAAAAAATTGGGAGTACATGATAGAGGTTTGCTTTATAGCTAATATACCAAAAAGCGTTTATCTAAAAATAAAAATAAGTTGTCTTTGATAGCTTAGGTTTAAAATCATCGGGGTAAAGCAAAACATTACAATGGGACTTTTAGAATTGAGAATGGAGAGTGTAGAATGGAAAATAAGTTTGTGGGTTATATTTTGAATGTGATATTTGATTGTCATAATCATTGATTATGACATACACAAATAGGATGTTAGGCTTTTAGTCTCACTAGCAGGGACTAAAGAACTTATACCTTTTTTCAAAAAACACTAGTTTGTAATAAAAAGAGGATACTTCCTCTTTTTTATCTTGATATGAGATAGGTTTTTTAGTAGAGGTAGTGTATCTTTGCTCAAAGCTATGTAAGTGAGAGTTGGTTCTATATCTATCTGTAGTATAGAAGAACTTTCCACTCCTACTTCTTTGCATAGTGTGCCTACTATGTCACCTTTTCTTAGTTTGTCTTTTTTGCCACCTTTTATCACTAAAGTGTATCTATCGGTTTTTATCTGTTGTCTGTTAGGGGTTGGTAAAGCACTCTCTTTTAGATTGGAAGAGAGGTATGAGATAGTATCTTTTTGGTGTTGGTTGTATAGTGTGATGGCTTTGCCCACTTTGTCTTGGCGACTTGTTCTGCCTATACGGTGAGTGTAAGTCTCTTTGTTGGAAGCCATATCATAGTGTATGACCAAATCTATATCTACGATATCCAAACCTCTTGAAGCCAAATCTGTAGCTATCATGATGGGTTTGGTTTGATTGGCAAAGAGTCTGATGGATTCTATCCTCTCTTCTTGAGATAGGTTTCCGTGAAATTCCACACACTCAAAACCATCATTTTGTAACTGTTTGCTTAACTCTATCACACTATCTTTGGTGTTGCAAAATACTATGCTAAGTGTATCGTGATAGTGCAGAAGTACACTCTTTAGTGCTTCATATCGGTTTGTTACTAGATGTGATATCTGCTCTATGGAGATTAATTCATCATTGATAACCTCTATAGGATTTTGGAGTATCTTGGAAGATAACTCTTTTATCTTTTGAGGGTATGTAGCTGAAAAGAGCATAGTTTGTCTGTTTGGTTTTAGCTTGGATGAGATATAAACTATATCATCAAAAAA
>JAMOSA010000135.1 GCA_027063325.1 Campylobacteraceae bacterium | reverse complement strand
TGTTACAGCTGCCCAGGTCTCTTTGGGATCCCAGCCCCAGTATCTACCCCAAGACTCATTTGCCCAAACTCCACCAAGAAAGTTACCAACAGTAACCAATGCAAGACCAATAAGAAGCGTCATCTCATTGATATATGTAAGCTCTTTTATAGCTCTATCTATATTTTCATTACCATCTTTTCCTCTAATTATAAATAGAAACAGTGTAAACATACCAAGTAAGGCTCCAAGCCCTAAAAATCCATAACTGGCAGTAATTACAGCAACATGAATCATAAGCCAGTATGATTTTAGTACAGGAACCAAATTTGTAATTTGAGGATCAAGCCAATTTAGATGAGCTACAAATAGAAATATTCCAGCAAGTATTGATGTAGCAGCTAGGGTAATAGGAGATCTTTTTGCAAATACAAATCCAGCTAATACAGTAGCCCAAGATATATAAATAATAGATTCATAGGCATTACTCCATGGGGCATGTTGAGCTATATACCATCTAAGCCCAAGTCCGGCAGTTTGAGCAAAAAATGCTATACCAAGAATTGCCAAAGATATTCTAACTGGCCACTTCAGGCTAAATTTTGGTTTTACTATATTTACAAATGAGAGTATCAACAGTAAAAGACCTACAAGTATATATACAAGTGTCAAGCGATTAAATATATCTAGCTTGTTATACTCTATCTCCATATTAATACGATCTTGAGATGGAATTACCTCTTTGCCATAGTAGTATTGATACTTTTTCAAAAACTCCAAAGCTTTGTCAGCATCTTTCCAACTATTATTGGTTAGTGCTTTATTTACATTTGTAAAGTAAGTAGCCAATAAGACTCTTACCATCTGTCCCTCTTTTGAAGGAAAATTCTTCATAGCACTGATTGGATCATACCATCTATTGTTTTTATCATTTGGCTTTGGAAAAACCTTAAATAGTGTTCCATTAAATGTCATATATGCTACATTCAATCTCTCATCAGCCTTTATCAACTCTTTTTCATACTTACTCTGTGCAGAAGGTTTTTTGCGTGTAGCTGACTGCACTTCATTGGCAAATATATACTCTTTGTTTTTGCCTTGGAAAAAATCATTATATGATACATACTTGGTATCTTTTGGTAATCCCATCTTTTTGGCTATTAGGGGGTGAGATATTTTGATAAACTTTAACTTTTGATAAATCTCTGGATGTGTAAGCATTCCAAGTACCACCTGATCGGCATTGAGTCCAAAAAGAGTACTTTTTCTTGCAATCTTTGAGAGTATCTCATGAGAGAGTGTATCCATAGGCTTCATTCTACCACCACTACCCTGCACTACAAGTTTTCCAAACTCCAATGAATGATCTTTGTCATAGCTGGTAATTGTTGCAAACTCTTTGTCTGTAATACCCATATTTTTATCACTTGCTTGAAGTGTAGGAGAGTATATACCAAACAGCAGTGCTACCAAAATTGGTGCTATACTTCGTATCTTGTGAAGCTTTTTTCTAAGATGTTGAAATCTTCCCTTTGGTGAGACAAAACTCCACAAAAATCCGATAGTAAGTAATAAATATCCCAAATATGTAGGTAGAGTTCCTGGATCATGATTTACAGATAAAATTGAACCTTTTTCATCTGCATCAAATGATGATTGAAAAAATCTATACCCTCTATAATCCAATACATGGTTCATATATATATGATATTTCATATTTACACCCTTTTGTTTGTCAATAACCTCTACATAACTTGAATATGATGATGGACTCATAGAACCTGGGTATCTTTGAAGTTCAAAATCATCTAGTTTTATACTAAATGGCAACTCTATAATCTTGGCTCCATAAGATAATCTTACACCCAAACCATCATCAAAATTAAGATAGTGTGGATCTCCTGGTATAGATTGTCTGCCTTGCAAAGATATGATTTGACTCTTATTGTTATATGTAATTTTGAGTTTGATCTCTTGAGGATTTTTACCTCCTGGTTTTATGGCAGTTGATACTCTCTTTATCTTTGCTTTTGGATATATCTCTTTTAGTACTATAGAGTTTTGAGCAAACTGATACAATACTCTTTTATTCATTTTATGTTTACCAGCTTCAACCTTACCACTACTTCTATCTGTCATCTTTAAGGTATTTAATGCTACTGGTGTATCAATCATCAAGCTACCATTATCTTCATATAAATAAATAGTTGGTTTAATTGATGATCTTTTACCCTCAAAAGATACCAAAAATGTACCTATATCTTTGCTATCTCCTTTTTTGAGTACAACATCTTCACCCATACTTCCACCTGAGGAGAGTTTCATCTGAAGTATTGTTGTACCATCAGGTGCAGAGACTATCTTTTGTGAGGCTGAAGGTAGATAATCCAACAACTCTATATCTATACCTTTACCATGAATTGAAAAGTGCTTTTTAAAGTGATTTTTAGTCATAGAAGAGAGTATCATAGGCTCATCATAAAATCTTGTATTATTGCCATCTCTCAAGCCAACTTCTAGCATCATAATATCACTTACCATCATATTACTCTCTTGATACTCTCTTAGGTGTAAAATACCCTCATAACCTATATATCTTGTAATTCCCGCTCCAAGAGCTATCAAGACAAATGCAATATGCAAAACAAGTTGTCCCCACTTCTCTTTGCGATACATTTTGAACTGGAATATGTTATATACTACTGTAGCAGTAAAATATATAAGCAGTAGTTCAAACCATTTGGCATTATATACCAATGCTCTAGCTGTTTGTGTGCCATAATCATTCTCTATAAAGGTAGCTATACCAATTGCAACAGCAAAAATTAGCATCAATACTACTGCTACTTTCATAGAAAATATCTTTTTAAGTATCATATAAGCTCCATTTATCTTTTTTTATTTAATATTGTGTCAAAAAATTAAAATCATAGTCTATCTATATATGGTAAATAACAAAACAGATATTATAATAAAGTTTATTAAGACTCTTAGCTCTAAGCTTTTAAAAATATATAGCTATATATCTATACAAAAGTAATTCAAAGTTGTAAATAAGCCAACTGTTATTCAATTTATTTTAAAGTGATACTATTAGCTCAAGTAGATGAGGAGTTGTAGTGTCTATACTTATTAAAGAGATTGAAGAGTTACTTTATGAGGGGGCACCAGACTTTAAGATAGCTCAAGTTATTAAACAAGAGTTACAAAAGTACTATAAAACATTGCCAGATACATTCAAAAACAGTAGTGGTAAAGCCTTTTTGGTAAAACATACCAGACAGATAGATAAAATAATCTCAACTGTATATAGCGTAGTACTAAGAGATAGTTTTGCACACTATATGCCACTAAAAAATGCTATTCCTATTGTATTGGTAGCTCTTGGTAGTTATGGTAGAGAACAGATGAGTGTAAAATCTGATATAGATTTGATGATAGTCTATAGAGATTTAAATGGTTATAATACTCTACCAATGATAGAAAAGATATTGTATCTACTTTGGGATAGTGGTCTAAAGATTGGTCATAGAGTTCATGAGATAGGTACTTTGTTTGAAGCTTCCAATAGTGATTTGACAATCAAAAGTGCTATTCTTGAATCCAGGTATATAGATGGTTCCAAATTTTTGTGGACAGAGGTAGAAAATGTACTAAATCAAATTCGCAAAACCAAACCAAAAGAGTTCATCAAAGCAAAATTACAAGAGCGTAAAGCTATGCAGCTAAAGTATCCTCTATCAATGGAACCAAATCTAAAAGAGGGTATTGGAGGATTTAGGGATGCAAATAGTGTATATTGGATAGGTAAAGTTTTATATAATACTCCAAGAATCAAAGATTTGAGCGAAGATATTGTACAAGAAAGAGACTACAGAGAGTTTCGTATAGCATTGGAGTTTTTGTTTAGAGTCAGAAGTGCTTTGCATATACTCAGCAAAAAAAAGAGTGATATTTTGCGTATGGAGATGCTGCCTCAAATTGCAGAGTTACTAAATATAGAGCCTACTCCACATGCTCAAATGAGACTGGCAAAAAGAGTTATAGATCAACTCAAAGCTATCAATCTATATAGCCGTATATGGATATCTGAAATGGTGACCAATATTGTACCCAATGAGTATAATGGGTACTTGATGATAGAGAGTGTAGGCTTAAATCTATCTCATACACTCAAAGAGTTAATAGAGTATGCTAATGATAAACCATTTGATGTTCACCCTCAATTACTAAAAGCTTTAATTCATGCAAAAAGACCAGAGAGACCTGATTTGGAACTGTATGAAACTATCATAGATATATTTCATACAAAATACTCCCATTCTATACTCAAAGCAGTATGGCAAGTAAGACTACTAGGTTATCTAATACAACCTCTAAAAAAGATCATTAGTATGCCACAATTTGATGGATATCACAAGTACCCTGTAGATAAGCACTCACTAGAGGCATTAAGAGAGCTTGAAAATATACAAGAGCCTCTGTTAAAAGAGATTTATGAAAATTTAGAGAGTGAAGTTAGATACCTGCTAAAGATAGTAGTTTTATTGCATGATGCTGGAAAGGGACGCAAAAAAGATCACTACAGTGTAGGTGTATCTCTATTTAGAATATTTGCCAAAAAATTAAAAATGAGTAATGAATTTATAGAAATAGGAAGCAAACTTATACAATATCATACCCTAATGAGTGTAACAGCACAAAGAGAAGATATATATAGCGAAAAGGTTGTAATGTCATTTGCTTCACGCTTTGGTAATAAATTGATGCTTGATTTGATATATCTGCTAACTTATGCAGATATGAAAGCAGTAGGCTCTAATGTATATAACGATTTTACCAAAAATCTTTTGCAGACTCTATACAAAAATTCATTAGAAGCTATAAAGAATGATACACTTCTAAGTGAGACTGCAAGAAGAGTTACAAGAATAGAATCTCTACAAAGAAGCAGTACTTTTAATGAGTTACCAAGAACACTTCGCAAAAAGATACTCTCAATACCTTCAAATGCCTTTTTTATTAGGCACACTACCAAACATATTATAAATCTAGCCCAAGAGGCATACAAAACTGAAGATTACAGATACCAAATACACAATAGTGAACATCTAAGCATAGAGATTATTCGTAGATATGATCTAAATTTAGCTTGGTTACTAACACAATTAAAAAGATTGCCTGTAGTCAGTATGGAGATAGTAAAACTATTTGATGGATTAAAATACTTTAAGATTGATTTTAATGAAAAACTGGATGATGATATACCATTGATAAAAGATATTATAGAGTCATCTTTCCAGCCACACCCAAAACTCAAGCTTACTAAACCAAAAATAAAACCTAAAGAGGTTACTATAGATTGTAATCACTCAGTAGAGTATGCTACACTTAAACTACGCACAAAAGATCAAGCAGGTTTATTAGCATATCTCATAAAACTATTTGATAAATATGGTATAGATATAGCCTCAGCAAAGGTACATACACTAAAAGGTAGAGTAAATGATCTCTTTTTAATAGAAAAAAACGGTAATTTCTGCAATAATATCAACAAAATAGAAAAAGAGCTTTTGGAGAGTGTATGTGTGGAATAGTAGGATATATTGGAGAGAAAGAGAAAAAAGAGATAATTCTTGATGGATTACAGGAGTTGGAGTATAGAGGCTATGATTCAGCTGGTTTTGCTGTAATCAGCGGAGGCAAATTAGATCACTTCAAAGCAGTAGGCAAACTGGAAAATCTCAGAAAAAAATCTACCAATTACAGCAGTAGTGGCAAAGGTGTAGCTATAGGTCATACCAGATGGGCAACTCATGGCAAACCCACTGAACTCAATGCACACCCACATATGGGTAAATACAGTTATGTAGTACACAATGGTATTATAGAAAACTACAAAGAGTTAAAAGAGCAATTGCAAAATAGTGGTATAAAATTTGTATCCCAAACCGATACTGAGACAATAGTTCATCTATTTGAAGAGTTTATTGATAGTGGAGTAGAACCCAAAGAGGCATTCAAAAGATGTATAAACAAATTAGAAGGAGCCTATGCGTTGCTACTTATTAGTGAAGCAGCACCAAATTATATATTTTTTGCCAAAAATGGATCTCCACTACTAGTAGCCTTTGATGGGAATGATACATATTTTGCCTCTTCTGATACAGCTGTAATTGGCAAGGCAAGTGAAGCTTACTACCTAGAAGATAATGAGTATGGATATGTAACCTTTGATAATATAGAGATATACAACCAAAATTCAAAAGTAGAATTTACCACAAAAACTCTACCTTCAGATAAGGCAATGGCACAAAAAGATGGTTATAGATTCTTTATGGAAAAAGAGATATATGAGCAAAGTAGTGTTATTGTAGATACAATGATGGGTAGAGTTATAGATGATGGTATATACTTTGAAGAGTTTCAAGAGGGATTTTTTGATGATATATCAGAGATAAAAATATGTGCTTGTGGTACTAGTTATCACTCTGCACTTGCAGCTTCATATCTGTTTGAAAGAGTTGCAAAAATTAGATGTAGTGTAGAGATAGCCTCTGAATTTAGATACAAAGAACCTCTTCTAAGCAGTGATACACTATTTGTTACCATATCCCAAAGTGGAGAGACAGCAGATACACTAGAGGCTCTAAAGATGGCAAAAAGAGCCAAATTAAAGAGTCTTAGTATATGTAATGTAGATAACTCTTCTATCGTCAGAGAGAGTGATTGTGCCATATTAACTCGTGCTGGAATAGAAAAAGGAGTTGCCAGTACCAAAGCTTTTGCTACTCAAATGATGGTA
>JAMOSA010000134.1 GCA_027063325.1 Campylobacteraceae bacterium | reverse complement strand
CAATCTATGTAGCACAACAAAAAAATACAATATCTAAAGAGGTACTTCAAAGTGAACTTGATGCTATGAATCATACTCCAAAATCATTGATAGTAGATGAACAGTTGCACCAACGAATATATAGACTCTCCAAAAGATACCTACATGGTCATGGATTCTTTTTTATTGGTAGAGATATATTCTATCCTCTAGCACTTGAGGGAGCTTTGAAACTCAAAGAGATAAGCTATCTACACGCAGAGGGGTATCCAGCTGGTGAGATGAAGCATGGTCCTATTGCATTGGCTGATAGTGAACTCTTTACAATTGCTTTGATGCCAAAAAGTTTGTTGTATGATAAGATAAAATCAAATGTAGAAGAGCTTAGTGCCAGAGATGCTACAATACTAGCAATATCCTCTGAACCTTTTGAGTTGGCTGATGATTATATAGCTACCAAATTTGCTCAACATCCTATGCTTGAGTTTTTTGAGATGATGGTAGTATTGCAACTACTTGCACTTGAAATTTCTATAAGACTTGGTAATGATGTAGATATGCCACGAAATTTGGCAAAAAGTGTAACAGTTGAATAGTAAGCAAATAGGTGATTACTTTATTCCAAAATCACCAAATGAAAGAAGATGAAGCAAAGAAGCCAAAATAACCACTACAGCAATATTTAACCTGAGTCTCGGATAAAAAGGAGATAGTACCATAATAGAGAAAAATATCATAACACAAATTTTGTTGATTATGATGATTTTTGATATGGGACTAAAGTGCCATCTCCTAATAAATTTTTTATCTTGGAAGTGAGGCTTTAGCCTCACCTGTTAAAGCAGTAAAACTTTATCTGCATAATATCAGTTTATACTTACATACAAAAAAGCTTTCACTCAAGATTAACTCTTTGGAAGGGAAAGTATTAGTGGCTTAAGCGAGACTCAGGTTAATTAAATAAAAGTTTAAAATTACTTTTATCTATCGATTATTACACCATTGTCTTTCACAAGGTATTCCATCTTCATCTCCATCCATTTTGACATCTTCACAATGATTTAAAAAAAACATTGCCTCTTCACAGGAATTCATCTGAGAACAATACTTTCTACCATCACATATAAACTGTTGCTTAATAACTTTTTTGTGTTTTTCAGGAGTAGTAACAACTTTTTTTGGTCTCTCAGGAGTACTCTTGTGTATAGGAGCAGTTTCATATGGTAAGGGTTTTAGATATTCATCTATATCCTTTGTCTCATCAACCATATCTGTATAAAAATAGTTTTCGTCGCTTTTCTTTTTTTCAGAATCAAAAGAAAAAGATACTTTAAAGTATAGTGCTATAACCAATAAAATAACCAAAACAGATATTTTATATAAATTTTTTTTCACATTAAGCCTTCAAAAATATTTAAACTCTTTGGTTGTTCGATACTGTTCAATCTACTCTTTAACTTCTCTATACGCTCTTTTGACTCTTTTAATCTATCTATGGATATAGTACCCTCTTTTACCAAAGATACTATTGTATCTACCAACATTTTTGACGAATATACCTTTTTGGGATCCAATTGATTACCAAAGAGTAAAATATCATTACCGGCTTTGATAGCAAGTCTTATGGTATCTTTTATATTATAGTGTTTTGTAATAGCCCCCATTTGCAAATCATCTGTTATTACCACACCACTATAACCAAGCTCCCTCCTAAGTATATTATCTATAATATTTTTTGATAGTGAAGCCGGATATTTTGCATCTAAATTCTTATTAAATATATGAGCTACCATAACAGAGTCTATACTGTTTTGTTTTATCAGTAGTCTGTAAGGCTCTATCTCTATACTGCTCCACTCTTTTGTAACATCAACAAAACCTTTGTGTGTATCTCCAATAGAAGATCCATGTCCTGGAAAGTGTTTTAGTGATGTAACTATACCTCTTTTGTGCATATTGTCTATAAAGATATTTGCATATTTAGCTACAATATTTGGATCTTGTCCAAATGAACGGCCATAACCCACTATAATTTTGTTTTTTGGATTTATTGCCAAATCAACAACTGGAGCCAAATTATAATTGATTCCAACAAGTGACAACTCTTTTGCCATTTTAGAGTATATTTTTGCAGCATACTTTGTACCCTTTTGGGATACAACAGAAGCTCTTGGGTATGAACCATAAAAACCGTATCTCTTTTTAAGGCGTTGTACCACTCCCCCCTCTTCATCTATGGCAATTAACAACTTTTTATCACTACTGCAATTTTGAAGATTTCTAGTAAGAGTAGATAATTGTTTTGGAGATAATATATTTTTTGTACCCTTTGGATTTGTGGGATTTTTTTCAAATAGTATAACTCCTGCCAAATTGTATCTTTTTATATCTTTACATATTTGAGATTTGGGTGTAACTTGATCTCCTTCAAATCCGACAATCAACATAGCTCCTGCCATCTTGTACAAACTGTCTGCATAGAGTGTATTAAATAGCAACAAGAGTGCAAAAACTGTATATATAGATTTAACCATTACTATCCTTTGTGGTATTTGTCTCTAAGTTTACCAAATAGTATTAATATTTGAGATATAATAAAACAAAAAGAGTAAAGGAATATATTATGAGGCGTATATTATATATTTGGTTTATATCTATATTTTTGTTATTGGCTCAAAAACCTACTGTTGAGAATGTAACTGAACTTTATGTGGCTACATTTGACAGAGTTCCAGACAAAGCAGGATTAAACTACTGGCTCTATGATTCAAATCTCGAATTGGAGGGGATAGCTTCTAGTTTTTTTGATCAACCAGAAACACAAAAAAAATATCCAAAAGATACAACAACAGAAGAGTTTATTACCAGTATATACAATAATCTTTTTGACAGAGATCCCGATAGTGAGGGTTTGCAGTATTGGAAAAAGCAACTTGAGAATAAAAATATCAGCCGTTCAAACTTTATATTGGCAGTTATAAACGGTGCATTGGGAGATGATGCCAATATACTCAAAAGCAAAAGAGACAAAGCATTAGCAGAGCTTGGATATATAAAGACAAATAGATTTCATCTGCTTGTACCGCTATATACATATCCTGATATTAAGGATAGCAATGGTGTATGGCAAAGACTAATAGAGTTAAAGAGAAGTTATCCAGATATAGATATAGTAGCTATTGCAAATCAAAGTAATGGTGATTTTGACCACAAAAGCAACAGTTATGCCCAAGCTATACCAATGCTTGTGGAAAATGGTATCAAAGTAATAGGATATGTATATACAGGATATGGCAATAGAGATATAGATGATGTCAAGACAAATATAGACTCTTGGTTGGAGTATTACAAAGATCTTGGTATAGAGGGGATATTTTTTGATGAAGTATCAGACAAAAAAGAGGATTTGGATTACTACAAAGAGTTGTCCAAATATGCAAAATCAAATGGAATAGATTTTGTAGTCCTAAATCCAGGCACAACAACAGATAAAGCATATTTTGATGCCAATATAGCTGATGTAATAGTAAGTTATGAAAACCCTTACAGAAGTTGGAGAGACAACCTTCCTTCTACATTAAATAAACCAACAAAGAGTACAAAATTATCACTGCTTATATATGAGATGGAGGGTGATAAAACAGAAGAGTTATTTAATTTTGCAAAAGAGAATAACTTTGACTATCTATATTTCACTGAAGATGGATTTGATGGTAATCCATGGGACTCTTTGTCTGAATATACAGAAGAGTTACTTGAATATATAGAATCGCAGAGTTAGTATATTGTGGCACTCAAAGAGTGCTGCAAAGTTCAAATACTCTATAATCTATAATTTTATCCTCTATAAACAATCTTCCAAAAACCATTTAGATTTTGTTTAGTTTTGCAATTTATACTTTGGCATATCAACAATAAGGAGTTAAAAAATGAAAAAGTTTTCATCTGTAGTGATTGTTTGTATAAGCTTGGTATATAGCAGTGAAATTCCTGATAATATCAATAAAATATTAAATGATAACAGTTGTATGAGTTGTCACAATATAACTACACCATACAAAGCTCCACCATTTGCAAAGATTGCCAGAAGAAATTTAAAATGGTATGGAGATAATGCACAAGAGAGAATAATAGATAGTATAAAAAATGGTTCTATAGGCAAATATCCACCATTTGGCAATACAACCATGCCTTCATTCCCATATCTAAACAAACAACAACTTGATAACCTATCCAAGTGGATACTATCACTAAAGAGTTATGGATATAATAAAAGAGGCAACTGTTATAGAGGTAGAGGAGGATATAACTATGAACACTAACAGTCAGAATATGATTGTAACTGTTATATTTGTATTTATATTTACTATTTTATTTTTAAAGGGTTGTGGTGGATGTCACCCCCACTATTGGCACAGTTGCGGATGTTGTAGATGATTAATATAGCAATGATTGAAGATGATACTCTTTTGGCAGATTTGTTAAAAGAGTATCTAAAAAAGAGTGATATATCTGTTATAAATTTTGAAGATCCCTTTATAGCTCTAAGTGAAATCAGAGTAAACAGAAAAAAGTATGATCTGATTATTTTGGATTTGACACTTCCTGGGCTTGATGGTCTTGAGGTATGCAAAAGTCTGATAGATGTAAATATTCCCATTATTATATCTAGTGCAAGAAGTAGCATAGATGACAAAATAAAAACTTTGGGTATAGGAGCAGATGATTATATTACAAAACCCTATGAACCCAAAGAGTTAGAGCTTAGAATATTTACAATTCTAAGAAGAAACAAAAGATATACTAAACCCAAAGAGAAAAATGACAAATTGATTCTAAAAGACAAATCGATATATCTTGATGGTAAACTCTTGGATCTGACACTGGCAGAATTTCAAGTTTTATCATATCTAATAGAGAGAAAAAACTCTATAGTTGACAGATATGATATTATAAATGATTGTGATTTTTTCGAGAGCAGAAGCTGTAATGACAGTCTAAATGTAATAATAAGCAGAATCAGAAAAAAAATAGGTAAAGAGTATATATCCAATATAAAAGGTATAGGTTACAAACTTAATGTTAATTAATAATATAAAAAATATATATATTACCAGATTAATAAATATCAGCTTTATTATTATGTTGATACTCGAATTTACTACATTTTACTATATCATCGAACACTTCAATGATCAAGAAAAACTATTTGTAACATACAAAATAGGTAGTATAAATATGAGAGATTTAATGTTTTTGAATGATATACCCCAAAAAGAGGAGATTATAAAAAGTGCCAAGACTCTATATACCATAAAAAGAGGCAGGAGAGTTATCAAATATCTGAAATATAAAAACTCATATTATATATATTTTTACAACTTTAGATTTAGTAAACTCTTTAAAGACAAAGAACCTATAATTTACAGCAAAACAAAAATATATCTCATATTTACAGTCATTACTGCTTTAATTGTTATATTGTGGTATATAATTATCAAAAAAATTTCTCCGATTAAAATCCTACAACAAAATATGATATATCTTTCAAATGAAGATTTTAACAAAATAGTTTCAATCGATTCCAAAGATGAAATAGGATTACTATCCAAAGAGATACAAAAGAGTGCAAAAAAACTAAAAGATATTAAAAGTTCAAGAGAGATATTCATCAGAAATATCATGCATGAGTTAAAAACACCTATAACAAGAGGCAAGTTGGCATTAGAGTTGGAACCTGTAAACAGAGATATACTAAGAGATGTTTTCTATAGAACTCAATCTCTTATAAAAGAGTTTTCATCTGTAGAAAACTTCATATCATTCAAAAATCTCAATTTTAAAGAGTACAGTATAGTAGATATTGTAGATAACAGTATAGATATATGTATGTGTGAAATCAAAAATATAAGTTTAAATATTTCGCATTTCAAAATCAAAGCAGACTTCTACTATCTCTCTATAGCTTTTAAAAATTTAATAGATAATGGTATCAAATACTCTACAGATAACAAAATAGATATAGTTACAAAAAACAACAGTATCTATTTTATTAACAGTGGCTATGGATTACCTTATAGTTTTGGAGTATATAAAGAACCGTTTTTTGATAATCAAAATCAAAAATTCTCTATAGGATTATATATTGCAAACTCAATAATCAAGCATCATAATTTTACATTAAAATATAGATATTTAAATAAAAAAGTATATTTCATTGTAACATTTCCAGAGTATTCAAAAGCCTAAATTACTTTCATATTATCTGTAGTTCTCTTTGCTGTATCCTCCGTTTGAAGTTGAATTGGGTATTTTGAAATCTTTTACTCTCAAAGTCAAACTTATTATCAAACCTTTCAACTCTTTATCCCGACTTTGAAACAATATAAAGTAAAAAAGCCCTAAAATTGGGAGAAGTAATAAAAAAGTTGCGGAAATTGTCTCTA
>JAMOSA010000133.1 GCA_027063325.1 Campylobacteraceae bacterium | reverse complement strand
TTGGAAATTAATGAGACTATTGAAATATTTACAAAAGAGGCAAAAGGTGGAGCTGACTTCTTGAAAAAAACCAATGGATACTTGGTTATTCCAAACCTCTTCAAGGCAGGATTTGTAGTAGGTGGTGAGTATGGTGAGGGTGGAATGGTAATAGATAATAAAATTGTAGAGTACTACAAGGTAATTTCAGCCTCAATTGGTTTTCAAGCAGGTGCACAAAAGAAATCTGTAATTATTGCATTTTTGACTCCAGAAGCATTGACAGATTTCCGCAAAAAGAGTAAATGGGAAGTAGGAATTGATGGATCTATTGTCTTTGTTGACTGGGATCATAATATAGATCTTAGTACAATCTCATTCAAAAAAGCTATAGTTGCTTTTGCATTTAATGGTGAAGGTTTGATGGCTGGAATATCTCTTGATGGGTCTGTATTTACCAAAATAGAAAAATAGTTTCAATTATTAGATGGTATTATCCCATCTAATAACCATTACCTGATACTCATTTTAACCTGAGAGATCCAATAGTTTATGTTTCTTAACTCTCTTTGTAACTTTGTAGCTTTGCCATGTCCTGGATAGAGTGTATAGTCATTTGTAATTTGTGATACCTTTTGCAGACTCTTTAGCATATCTTTGCCACTTGAGTATGGAAAATCCCATCTGCCAATAGAACCTTCAAACAAAAAATCACCGCTAAACCATACATCTTTGATTTCAATTACACTACATCCTGGTGTATGCCCTGGAAAGTGTCTAAATTTTATCTTTACTCCTTCTAAATCAATCACTTCATCAGGTTTTACCTTGTAGTCTGCTTTACTTGGTGGTACCCCAAGTCCAAATGTATCACCTTCTAACATAAATGTATCATCTTTTGGGCAATAGATAGGTATTTTTAGTATATCTTTGATTTCACTGTTACTCCACACATGATCAAAATGTCCATGTGTATTTAGTATGGCAATAGGATTTGTTACATTACTGCAAACCCACTTTGTGGCTCCAACTCCTGGATCAATTATAATATCTTTGTTATTGTATGAAACAATATAACAGTTGGTTTGATACTCTCCCATTGGGTAACTTTTGATTTTCATTGTGCTATTATTCCTTTATGGATTTTTATAATATTTTACAACAAGCTCTTTTAAGTAGTGATATTTTATACAAAGAAGAGTCTTGTAATAGATTGATTGAGTATTGTAGCACACATAAATATATAAAAAGTGTTGAAGATTTTGTACCATATGTGCCAAATGAACCCTCATATGCCAGTTTTTGTCAAATCGTACCACCAAAAAAACTACCAAAAAGGAGAGATTTTAAATCAAAAGAGGGATTGGCAATACTGTTGCACTCAATAGCACATATTGAATATAGTGCAATAGATTTAGCATTTGATGCTGTATATAGATTTGCCAATATGCCAATAGAGTATAAAATAGATTGGTTGATAGTAGCTCAAGATGAGATAAGACACTATAGTATGTTGTGTGATATACTAAACTCTTTGGGTTACAGACATGGTGATTTTGTAGTACACAAAGGATTGTTTGATGCTATGATAAATACATCAAATGATATACTTCACCGTATGGCAATTATTCCAAGGCACTATGAGGCTACAGGACTTGATGTAAATCCCCGTATAGTACAAAAACTAAAACCTTACTCAGACATCAAAGAGGTTCAAAGGACAATTGAAGCTTTGGATATAATATATACCGAAGAGATTGAACATGTCAAAAAAGGGGACAGGTGGTTTAAATGGGTATGTAATCAAAGAGAGTTGGATTATGAGAGTATCTTTATAGATATAATTAAACAGTATAGATTAAATAAAAATAGAGACATCAATGTCAAAGCCAGACAAAAAGCAGGGTTTAGTTGCAGTGAACTGAAAAAACTTGGTGCAAAAGAGTGCAAAGAGGAAGATGATATATGAAAAGTTGGTTATTGACACTACTGTTTGCGACACTGCTTTACAGTGAAGATTTTATATCTGAGTATGAGTATGGTCAAATGCTGTATCAAAATCCAAGAGGAGTAAGTTGTACTCCTTGTCATGGTGATATGGGAGAGGGTAAAAATATA
>JAMOSA010000132.1 GCA_027063325.1 Campylobacteraceae bacterium | reverse complement strand
TGATCTTTAAAAACAGTGGATTTTTGGCTGACAGTATAGATGGAATAGCATCTTTGAGTGCAAATTTGCTAGATGAGGGTACCTTATCAAAAGGAGCAGTTGAATTTGCAACAGAACTTGATAACCATGCAATACATCTAAATGCAAATGTGGGTAGAGAGACATTTGTAATCAATCTCGAATCACTCAAAAGTGAACTTGGTTTTGCAACAGATAAATTGGTAGAGATGCTAAAAGATCCAAACTATACAAAAGAAGCTTTTACAAAGGTACAAACTGAAGCTTTGGGACAAATTATGCAAAAGCAGAGTGATTTTGATTATATAGCAGCTATTGGACTTAGAAAGATTATATTCAAAAACAGACCCCTAGATCATGGATCATTGGGAGATAAAGAGAGTGTATCAAAGATTACTCTAAATGATACAAAAGAGTATCTAAACTCTCATCTGCTTCTTGGAAATTTGATAATTGTAATTGGCGGTGGTATTAGCAAAGAAGAGGCAAAAAAAGTAGCCCAAAAGATAGCTTCACCTTTGCAAAGTGGAAGTTCCACACCAATTAAACACTTTGAAGCTTTGGATGTAAAGGAGCAGAAGGTTATATACAAAGATACAGATCAAGCTTATATATACTTTGGCGGACCATTTAATATGGAGGTAAACAGTACAAGCAGACACTTGGCAAAACTTGCCGGATTTATATTAGGTTCAGGTGGTTTTGGTAGTAGAATAATGGAAGAGATTAGAGTAAAAAGAGGTTTGGCATACTCTGCATACAGCAGATTTATAATAAGCAAGACAAACAGTTATTTTAGTGGATACCTACAAACCAAACTAAACAGCCAAGATGAAGCACAAACAGTAGTAACAAAGCTTATTGAAGAGTTTATTCAAGATGGTGTTACCAAAGATGAACTTGAGAGTGCAAAAAAGTTCTACTTGGGTAGCCAAAGATTAAGAGTTGAGACTCTCAACCAAAGATTACAACAAGCTTTTCATGAATATTATGAAGGAGTTGGTTTGGGATACTCCAAAAAAGAGTTGGAAAAGATCAAAAATGTAACACTAAATGAGATAAATGAGTTTATCAAATCCCATCCTGAGATATTAAATCTAAGTTGGTCAATAGTGACAAAAAAGAGTAAATAGGAAAAATTATGCAACAAGCAGAGGCAAAAAGGCTTTTTGAAAAACTAAAAATTAAAACTCTGCTTGATCTTAGTTTGCTTTTGCCTACATCATATATTGATAAAAGAGAATCAAGTTCTTTAGAAATTGGCAAAACAGTCAATACAAAAGCTATCATTCAAAGAGTAGATAACCAAAACAGTAAATTAATTATATATCTTTATCTGTCTAAATTCAATCAATCACTACAAGCTATATTCTTTAGACCCACAAAGTACCACTACTCACAATTGGTACCACAAAAAGAGATTATTTTACATGGTAAACTTGGTATATTTAACAATACTTTGCAATTATCCCAACCAAAAATACTCAAAAGTTTCGGAACAATAGAACCAAAATACAAATACTCCATAAAAGAGAGTGAAATCAAAGCTCTAATCAAAGAGTATATAACTCCCCAAAATCTAATACAAGAGGGATTAAATGGCAGTGAAGCCAAACTACTTCATGCTATACACTTCCCATCAAGTTACAAAGTAAAAGATATTCCAAACCTAAAACATCCAAAGGTTGTTAATCTGCTAAAGTTTGTAGAGGCTTTTAATCATTTCAAAAAGTATAAAGGCAAAAGACAAGAGTATATGGCACTAAATGCTTTAGATGGTGATATAGAGCCATTTGTAAAATCATTGCCATTTCAACTCACAACTGACCAAAAAAAGGCAATAGATATCATAAAATCAGATCTTTTACAATCAAAAAAAGCAGCAAGAAGATTGATTATAGGTGATGTAGGTAGTGGCAAAACTATAGTAATATTAGCCTCTGCTGTGATGGCAAAAGAGTATAAAAGTCTGCTAATGGTTCCTACCTCAATACTGGCTTTACAGATATATAATGAAGCTCTAAAGCTATTGCCAAAAGATATAAAAGTAGCATTGGTAACACAAAATAAAAATGAAGGTGATATACAAAAAGCTCATTTTATTATAGGTACCCATGCACTCTTATACAAAGAGAATCTACCCTCTGCCTCTCTTGTAATGGTAGATGAACAGCACAGATTTGGTACAAAACAAAGAGCAATGTTAGAAGAGTTGGTATCAAAAGGTCAAAAAAGACCTCACTTTTTACAATTTTCTGCTACACCAATACCAAGAACTCAAGCAATGATAGAGTCAGCTTTAATTGATGTAACATTGATTGAGCATACACCCTTTGAAAAAAATATAACCTCAAAAGTGGTCTCAAAAGATGACTTTGGTATGTTACTTGCCCATATAGAAGATGAAATCAAACAAAATCATCAAATATTAATTGTATATCCCTTGGTAGAAGAGAGTCTTGAAGTACCATATCAATCCATAGAAGAAGCAAGAGGATTTTGGGAAAGTAGATATGAAAATGTATTTGTAACACACGGCAAGGACAGAAATAAACAAAAGGTATTAGAGGAGTTTAGAGACAAAGGAAAAATACTATTAGCTACTACAGTTATAGAGGTTGGTATATCACTACCACTACTGACTACCATTGTAATAGTAGGTGCAGAGAGATTGGGATTGGCATCTTTGCATCAACTTAGAGGAAGAGTAGGCAGAAATGGATTAAAAAGTTACTGCTATTTATATACTCACAATCCAAACAATCAAAGGCTAATAGAGTTTTGTAATACAACAAATGGATTTGATATAGCCAAATTGGATTTAGCATACAGAGATAGTGGAGATATACTAGATGGAACTGTACAAAGTGGTCAAAAGTTTAAATGGCTAAATTTGGCTGAAGATGAAGAGATAGTAAAAATAGCAAAACAGAGATTAGATAGTGGAGCAAATAGTGATAATAGATTTTAGCAATACAAAACTGCCTCAAATTATAAACTGGATAGAATCTACAAAGGGTGAAATTGAATTTTTGGTCTCTAATCCTTCACTTGGACAAGGGTTATATGCAGGAGAGTTTGTAGAGTGTAATGGCAATATAATGCTACATCGCTCTCTTAGAGTCTGGGTAAATATGGCACAAACTCTTGGCTACTATATAGACACCCCACAAATTATAAATAGATGCAAAATAGTTATTAAATTGATTCCACTACAACAAAATTCATTTCATAATATTACTAATAATAAAAATAAATATGATAGCAATAGTTACTTTGCACGAATAAACAAGTGTGAAGAGAGTGGTTTTTGGATATATTATAAAAATGCACTAAAAGCTATAAATCTACAAAACAGAAAAACAATTCTTGATATAGGAATAAATAGAGGCGATGAGATAGTAGCCTTTGAGAATATTATCTCAAAAGAGATATTTTCAAGCTTGTCAATTATAGGAGTTGATTACTCTCCTAGTGCTATAAATGAAGCTTCAAAACTACTTCCAAATGCAAAATTATATGCTAAAGATATTAAAGATTTTCTAAAATCCAATACAATAAAGTTTGATTTGATTATATCAATAGCTACACTCCAAAGCTCAACTATCAATATGAAACCTCTTGTTATGAATCTAATTCAAAATCACCTTGACAAAGATGGAGCAATAATTTTTGGATTTCCAAACAGCAGATGGATAGATGGAGAGTTGGTATATGGGGCAAAAGCTCCAAATTATAACTATAGTGAATTATCACTTGTAATTAAAGATATATACTGGATTAAAAAGTACCTCCAACAACATAAATTTAGAGTAACAATAACAGGTAAAGAGTATCTGTTTGTAACAGCTACAAAGATATGTAGCTAATATTAAAATATAAAAAATAGATGCAATTTATTATGATATTATAATTTTGTAATATCTTCTGAAAGGTTTGATTTGATACTGTTTATACAATCCAAAAAAGAGAGTAGTCAATTGACTGCAAAGTATGTTGTAACCAACTCCATAAGTCACACTGAGCGTTTAAAATCCCGTACACTATTTGAAAACTTTAATCATATACTAACTATTATAGATACACAACAGACATATTTTGAAGAGTGTAGTGAGTATGATTTGATGATACTTGTAGCTTCCAAAGAGGATGAACAAGATATCAGCAGACAGATTCAGCAATTTCGCAAAAACAGTAAAACAATCAAACCTATACTGTATATGCACAAATCAACAGATTCAAGTCATCTTGAGAGAATGTTATCACTGGGTGTTACTCATCTGTGCAGTATGAATACTCTTGAGATAGAAAAAAGAAACCTTATACAAAATTTTATTCGTTCAATATTCAGGCGACATGAAAGAGATATATTTAGACAAGAGGCTCTTATTCTAAACCAAAATATAACCGAAATTGGTAAACAGTACAGAAAAGAGTCTGAGGATTTGCAAAACAAACTAAAAGTAAAAGAGACTTGGTTTGCCTCTATGGTTCATGAATTAAGAACCCCTATCAATGGTGTTATCGGTATATCTCATTTACTCAAAGATACAAAGCTTGATGAGAAACAGAAAGATTATCTGGATAAACTACACAGCTCCTCACAAATACTGCTTGGACTTGTAAATGATTTGCTGGATCTATCCAAAATAGAAGCTGGGAAGATGCAAATAGAGACAATTGAGTTTAATATCAATGATATGCTGACTGATGTTGCCAATGTCATACGACCAAAAACAAGAGAAAAGGGCTTGGCTTTGATTTATGATATATCAAATGATGTACCAGAACTTATGCAAGGAGATCCTCTCAGAGTCAGCCAGATACTAATAAATCTAATGGGAAATGCGGTTAAATTTACAAGCAGTGGAGAGATAGTACTAAAAATAAGTATAAGTAATAGTAGTGAAAATAGTAATATTATATTTGAAGTTATAGACAGTGGTATAGGGATACCAAAAGATAAAATAGATACACTGTTTGATACATTTACCCAAACAGACAAATCAACCAGTAGAAAATATGGTGGTACCGGACTTGGTCTAAATATATCAAAACAACTTACAGAGTTAATGGGTGGAACAATATCTGTTGAGAGTGAAGTTGGCAAAGGAAGCAAATTTAGAGTATCACTCCCACTTGATATCCAAGAAAGAAGACACTACAGATTGCCATCAGCTGATTTAATGCATCTGAGAGTACTTGTAGTTGACAGTAATACAAAATCCTCAACAGCTCTTATTAGAATGTTGAAATATTTCCATTTTGAGACTCACAGTACCACAAATACCGAAGATTTGAATGTAGCCTTATTGAATGAGAATTATGATTTGATTTTGGTTGAGAGCAAGTTTTGGAACAGTTCAATCCAAAAATCTCTTCATGCGAAAATCATCATTATAGGTGAAGATATAGGAGAAGAGATTGGCAACAGAGATATGATTAGTATGTATCTTGAGAGACCATTTACACAACAGACCATATTCAACTCCATTGTCAACCTGTATGCTGATACAAAAGCTGCAAAATTGCAAAAAAAGAGTGATATACTCAAAGAGAAACTTACACAAATAGGCAAAAAAAGAATCCTTGTAGCCGAAGATAATGTGATAAACCAAGCAGTACTAATGGGATTATTAGAAGATACACATCTACAGGTTATGATGTCATCAAATGGTAAAGAGGCTATAGAGATGTTAAATAGTTATAAAGATATAAAGTTGATTTTAATGGATATAAATATGCCTGTAATGGATGGATTTGAAGCCACCAAAAATATAAAACAGGATATGAGGTTTTCACATATACCAATTATAGCCATGACAGCAAATCCAATGACAAGTCAGGAGATACTACAGGCAAAAATGCAGGGATATTTGGCAAAACCTGTAGATGTAGAAGCATTTTACAATACACTCATTACATACTTGTCAAATGATGTAAATACAAATAACAAAAGAGTTATTAAGACACAAAACAGTGATAATATTACAAAAAATATCTGCATACCAAAGCATAAAGAAAACAGAGATATATTTAGCGGATTTGATATGCAAAGCGGACTGGAAAAGTGCAACAGTAACAAAGAGTTGTATATCAGGGTCATATCTGATTTTGTAGAGTTTTTTCACTCTTCAGTCGGTAAAATCAGATACAATATACAGATAAAAGATTATGACAGTGCAAAATCTGCCACACACTATCTGTACAATTCAGCATCAAATATAGGAGCAGTAGAAATTTCCAAAGTGGCACAGAGTATCGAAAACAATCTTGCCAGAAAAAACAAAAACCAAAAAATACTAAATGAACTCACAGATAGATTGGATAAACTATTTGAACAAAATAGAGTTGAACTGCAAAACAGTGGCTACTTTGAAAACAGCCAAAATGGGGAATACTCATTTGATTCGCTTGATATTGAGACATTGATAAGATTTGAAGAGTCTATGAATGAATTATTGATATCAGCAACCAGACGAAGACCTTTGGAGTGTAAAAGGGTATTTGAAACACTCAACAAACAGATGTGGCCTATGCACTACAAATCTATTATAAATGAACTATATACACTCTCAAAACAGTACAGATACAAAGAGATGATAGCAATAATTGGAGATATAGTATGAGACAAATCCTGATAGTAGAGGATAACCCTGTAAATATTACACTTATTATAAATATGCTAGGAGATGATTTTGATATAGTTGTCTCAACAGATGCTGAAGATGCCAAAGAGCATCTACTTACAGAAAAACCAGATGTGATACTTAGTGATATATATTTGGGTAATACAAATGGGCTAGAGCTTTGCAAGAGTGTAAAATCTTCACCAAATCTCAAAGATATTCCTGTTATAGTAATGACAGCAGCAAGTAGCCCCACTATCAAAGATGAAGCATTTCAAGCTGGAGCTGACTACTTTCTTGAGGTACCATTCAAAAATGAATCTCTCATATATGCTTTAGCTGAAGCTTTGGAGTAGATATATTCTCTTTTTTGTGGCATAATAGAAACAAAACAGTTAATATTAGGAGAGTGTTATGGATAAAGTAAGTATTGGTATAGTTACCACAAGTGATAGAGCAAGTGAAGGAGTTTATGAAGATATTTCAGGCAAAGCCATAAAAGAGTCACTTAATAGTTATTTACAAAATGAGATAGAGTTCTACTACTACTGTATTCCAGATGAAAAAGAGTTGATTATACAAAAGCTTCTTGAGTTAGCTAGAGATAAAAAGTGTGATTTGATAGTAACTACTGGTGGAACCGGTCCTGCTCCAAGAGATGTAACAGTAGATGCTACACTAGAAGTTTGCGACAAAATACTGCCTGGATTTGGTGAGCAGATGAGAGCAATCAGCCTAAAGCATGTACCAACTGCCATATTATCACGCCAAACAGCTGGAATTTGTAAAAATTCTTTGATCATAAACCTACCTGGTAAGCCAAACTCAATCAAAGAGTGTCTTGATGCAGTATTTCCAGCAGTCCCATACTGTATAGATTTGATTGGTGGACACTATATGGTAGTAAATGAAGATGTAATTACAGTATTTAGACCAAAAAACAAATAGGATAAATATGAATAGCAAATTTATAAAAGAGAAATTCCAAGAGATATATATTGAACTTGAAAAAGAGGTAATGAAAATTCTTCAAGATCAATCATTGGACAAAAAAGAGACAAACCTCAGAATGAAACCACTATCATCTACAAAGCAGATTTTACAAAATGCTTTAGAGAGTATAGAGCTTGTTGAAAAACTTGCAAAAGAGGAGCTAAAAAAAGACAAAGGTGAGTAGAAGCAAATGAAGTTTATCTATATATTTATAGTTATCACAACACTTATTGATGCTTATGAATACAAATTAATTCCAAGCAAAAGATCATACAGCCCAATAGATAGACTTCTAGCAAAGAGTGTAGCAGATATGCATACTATTCCACAAGACCCAAGCTACTATGCCAAACAGATAAAACCAATAAGCTGGAGCAGACAGCTTGAGTATGACAAAGAGTACAACAAGAGGTATTTCAAGCCATGGAGTCTAAAGAGCCTTGATGAACCATACGCAGAGCTTACATGGCAATTTAAATTTGTAGATAAAAAGGTAATTTACAGCTCAAAAAATCACAAAATATCAAAAAGTACAATCCAAAGATGGAAAGAAAACTCCAATTTTGATAAGCTAAACAGTGTAAAAGCATACGCAATTACTATAAAGCACTCAAATCTTAGAGCATTCCCAACTTCAACCCATGCATACAGAGATCCATGGAAAAATACAGAAGGTTTTCCATTTGATTACTTTCAACACAGTGAGATACATATCAATGTACCACTTTTTATATCTCACTACTCAAAAGATAAAAAGTGGGCATTTGTGGAAGCATCTCATGCTAGTGGTTGGATAAAAATGAGTGATATAGCTCCAGTTGATAGCAGATTTATCAAAAGATTTAAAAGTGGTAAATATATGATAACAACAGTTGATGATATGGCACTATATAACGGTAAAAAGAGGGTGTCTTTGATAAAGATGAGTACAATATTTCCACTAACCAAAGATGGCAAAAAGATAATGGTAGCCACCAAAGATGTAAGAGGAAGAGCCAAGATTGCTACATTTACTCCGCCACCACACAAGTATATAGCCAAAAAACCTCTAAGATTCAATTCATACAATGTAGCAAAAGCTGTAAAAGAGATGTACAATGAACCTTATGGTTGGGGTGGATTATACAAAACTAGAGATTGTTCAGCATTAACCAGAGATTTTTTTGCACTTTTTGGTATTTTTCTCAAACGAAACTCAGCCAAACAAGCAAGAGAAGGGATACACAAAAATATTGCAAGATTGCCAAAGCAGATAAAAAAACAGGCTATTATCAATAATGCCTTGCCATTTAGATCAATGCTGTATGTTCCTGGTCATATCACACTATATCTTGGCAGCTACAAGAATGAACCGATAATTTTTCATAACTATTGGGGTATAAGATTAAAAGATTGGAGTAAATATCCTCTGTGTAGAGCCATTATAACTACTACAGAACCAGGTAAAGAGTTGCCAAATATCAGAGAAAAGAGCAAACTTATAAATACACTGCAACAAATTATTACATTTTAGCTGATTTAAAAGCTTTTAAATTTTTACTAAAATTTATTCTATCTCCTTGCATAATATCAGTAATTAATCTTTTACAACCATTTTATAGTTAGTTTGAAAACAAGCATAAATTGGATATTATGAATCATAATATCAGAATATCAGATGGGAGAAGAGTTATGTTTGTACCAAAAGATGAGATTGACAGACTTGTAGAGGATGATATTTTACCACCACATAGAGTAAAAGAGGCATTAGAAGTTACTCAAGTAATACCTAAAAATCAGCAAATAGTTGCTTTTATAGATAAACTCTTATTGATATTTGGCTCTTTGGGTATTGGTAGTGGAGTAGTGTTTTTTGTAGCTGCAAATTGGGATAAGATAGATAAATTTGGTAAATTTATACTGCTAGAGTTACTATTAGTAACATCTATATCTCTTTATGTATATTTCAAAGACAAAGATATTATATCTACTGCTTTGCTTAGTTTTGCCTCTTTGGTTGTTGGTGCATTACTAGCTTTGGTTGGTCAAACATACCAAACGGGAGCAAACAGTTATGAACTCTTTTTCTATTGGGCTATTATGATACTACCTTGGGTCATTGTAGCAAACAAAGCACCTCTTTGGCTATTTTGGGTAGTAGTATCAAATATAGCATTAGTACTATATATCAACTATATTGCATATTATCATAATCTATATACACTATTTTACTACTTATTTATCTATAACTTCATCATCTGGATAATATGGGAGATAGCTACTATATACAGATTAACTGAGCCTAGCAGATGGTTTGTCAGATTACTAGCATACTATAGTGGTTTTATGATAACATCATATATGATTTTATTTATATTTGATAACAAATCTTTTGCAACTATCTACTACACTCTTCCTTTATATATCTTTTGGATTCTTGGTATGTGTGCTTTTTACAGATTTAAAGTATTTGATATATATATGATTAGTGGAGGATGCTTGAGTATAGCAGTGATTGTTATATCAATATTTGCCAAATTTCTATTTAAGATAGGTTCTTTGGAGTTTGGTTTGGCTGTATTAATCTTTGTAAGTATTACTCTATCTGCATCTATCAATCACTATATAAGAGCAATTGTCAAAGAGCATAAAGGAGATATAGATGAATAAAAAAGAGTTTTACAAAAAATTGGTAGATAGCCAACTCATAAAAACTATTCCTCCCTACAAAGAGCCAAAAAGTAGTATATATCTTGGTATAGTCAATAGTTTTTTGGGCTGGATTGGGGCTTTGTTCACACTAGCTTTGACTATACTCCTATTTTCAAATATATTTCAGGTATTTGGAATACTGCTACTTGGTATCATAATATCATTTGTAGGTTTTTATATAATCAAAGATGAACAAAAAAAATCTGCCTTTATACAAAACTACTCTTTGGCATTTGTTACAATTGGTCATATGCTTGTAGTATTCTCTATATTTAGGATTATCAAACCATATGGAAGTATGGAGATTACTATATTTTTTCTCTCTTTAGTACCTCTACATATAGTTTATGGATACTTTATAGCCCATAAGCTATTTAGAATATATATATCTCTAAATCTCTATATAACACTACTTATAATTACCTCACAACTACATCTATTGTGGTTATTTAGTGGTATAACGCTACTAAGTATTACTTATACAATGATAAAATCTATCGATAATTATAAATACAGAGAGATTTATGAATCTATAGCTTATGGTGGTATAGTTACACTTTTATATTATATATGGATAGATAACAATTTACATACATATAGAGTTTTGAACACTGCTAAAGATAATGATTTTTATATTATGCTCAATTCTATTACACTCTTGATTGCATTTATAGTTACTTTTTATATGCTATTTTTCAATAAAATAAAAACAGCTTCAAAAAGATCTATTTTTATTGCAATTGCTATACTACTTTCAATAGTAGGATACTATATAAATGGATTTGCTATATCACTAGCAATTTTAATTACAGCATTTATGGTAGGAGATTCATATGTTGTAGCAGTTGGATTTATATCTATGGTACTTTTCATTATCACATGGTACTACAATCTCGATACTACCTTGCTAAACAAATCTATAATGCTAATTATATCTGGTATTGTACTACTTGTAACAAGAAGTGTCATAATAAAATTTTGGGGAGTAGAAGATGAAAAAGAGTAGTATAGTAATAGTATCACTTATTTTTATACTTGGTATCATAAATTATGGTATCTATCAAAAAGAGATGATTATTCAAAAAGGCAAAAGTGTATATTTAAAGCTACTGCCAGTAGATCCTCGCTCTTTGATGCAAGGAGATTATATGAGGCTCAGATTTGAAGTAGTATCAGATATAAAAGATGCTCTTAAAAAATCAAAAAAGATAACTAAAGAGGGATTAGCTATAATTGAATTATCAAAAGAAAATATTGGTAATTTCAAAGCCATATACCAAAATCAACCATTAAAAAGTAGTGAGATACTCATCAAATTTAGAGTAACCCATGGAAAAAGAGGAGTCAAAAAGATAAAATTATCCACAGATTCATACTTTTTTAGTGAGGGTAAAGCCAAACAGTATGCCAAAGCAGAGTATGGAGTATTCAAGGTAGCCAAAAATGGAGATATGATACTGATAAATCTTGCTGATGAGAATAGAAGTATAATTAAATAATTGATTTTACACATTTTAAAATTTTTAGTTCAAAAAAAGTATGAAGTATAAATACCAAAGCCAAGAATTAAGCAATTTAAAATTATACTAATATTTTAATGTGAGGCTAAAGCTTCATTAAAGGAGTGGCGGACAGTGAGGGATTCGAACCCTCGGTACCCGTTAAGGTACGCACCCTTAGCAGGGGTGTGGTTTCAGCCAGCTCACCCAACTGTCCTTTGTTGTGGGTCAGAATTATATACTTAATATGCTTAATAAAAGCTTAAAGTATATAATATTTAGAAGCTATTTCTATTTCTCTTGATATTATGGCAAGTTGCATCTATCTTTGTTGCGTTTCTTTTCAAATCTATCAAATATCCCAAAACTCTTCTCTTTTCCTGTCATTGCATAATACAACTCATAATAGTTGTTTACAATATATTCAAAATCATTTTTTGCTTCATCAGTAGTTGCCATCAAAAGTTGCATACCAACTACTACAGGTGTATCATCATCAGGCAAAAACAGTGTCTCATCATCATACTTTATCATCAAAAATATCAGTTTCAAAGGTTTAGTATAATCCTCTCTTGATCTCTTTAGCATACCAAGAGTTACTTTTTGTCCCTCTTGAAGAGTATTATAAAGAGCATAAGTACTCTCTTTGTCTATTGTTATCTCAAAGTGTGTAGGGTTCTCTCCTAATTTTTGTTGCATTCTCTTTACCAATGCCCTGCCCCACTCATCATCTTTTGTATGCAGTTGCCGTACAAATTGATATGCCATTGGTCTGGCTATATACATATATGCAAACTCTGCTAAAATATGCTCTAGAATATATATTCTATTTACTCTTGCTGTTTTAAATATACTCATATCATCTATTGTATTTTCTCTAGCTATTGTATATAGTTTGCTATTTAGCTTTTTGGCAGTTGATATAATAGTCAGATTAATCAAATCATCCTGAGTAGCTGCAATAATAGCTACAGCATCTTTTATACCAGCTTGTAGTAGTATTTTATGATCTTCTGCATCACCAAAGATAGCACTCTGCTTTTTTGCTTTATATTCACCGGCTTTTAACTCAATGAGAGTATATGGCATATTTGCCTTTTTCAAAGATTTACCTATGGCATGACCCATTCTACCATATCCACAAAGTATATATTTACCATGTGGCAACATCTCACGCTCTCTGATTTTTAGAATATGACCAAACATATTCATCTCAATAATCCACAGATTTGGAGCAGTCAAAGCCAAATAGAACCTTTGGGATATAAACTTGAATGGATCTTCTATATAATGAATACCAAGATTTCTAAGGTGTTCAGTCTGTATGGGAGTAGTTGACTTTACAACCAATCTTACTTTTTTATTGAGAAGCTTACACATCAAAGCAATTTTGGTATTTTTCAAATCATTATCAAATAAAGATACAACAGCTTTACAATATTTACTATGAATCCCTGCTAGTTTCAAAGTATCTGGACTGGTAACATCTGCTGA
>JAMOSA010000131.1 GCA_027063325.1 Campylobacteraceae bacterium | reverse complement strand
TCATCTTGATACCGCTACTGCTGACACCATCACTACCGGTGTATTTACCATTACTGGTTACTCCTCCGCTTACTTCATCTGTAGTTACACTGCCACCTGTTGTACTTACACGAGAAGTATCCTCCATATGTGTATTCATACCACCACCTGATATTGCAGTAGGAGTGGGATGTTTTTTTGAACATCCGCCAAACATTACTACAATACCAATCATTGCACCAATCAGCACTCTTTTTTGCATCTATATCCTTTCAAAACTGAGATATATACTAATTAATATATAAATTTGTACTATTATACTAAAAAAAGTTTCATAGACTCTTTTTGGATAGTGCTGTTATACTCTTATATTAGGTATAATTCAAAAAAATTTATAATTCAAAAGGGATTTTAGATGATAATAGAGTATGGTGATATAGAGCCACTTGAGAGATATAAATTGATGAGTAATTGTGTGGTACCCAGACCAATAGCATGGATTGTTACAGAGGCTAATGGTACTGTTAATGTAGCACCATTTAGCTACTTTACTCCACTCTCTTCAAATCCTCCCACACTTATTGTATCTATCGGACACAAACCAGATGGCACTCCAAAAGATACACTCAAAAATATAAGAAAGACAAAAAGATGCACTATATCTATGGTTGCACCTAATCAACTAGAGCAGATGCACTTTAGCTCAAAGGTGCTAGAGTATGGCAAGAGTGAAGCCAAAGAGTTTGGTATAGAGTTAGTTAGTATAGATGATGCATATCCTCCTGTTATCAAAGGTTCTCCTACAGCATTTTTATGTGATTTTAGTGGTGAAGTAACACTCAAAGGGAGCAAAACCATACCATTGTTATTGAGTGTAAACAGACAGTTTGTAGCAGATGAAAATGTATCCAAAGATGGCAAAGTGGTATGTAATACATTAGGTAGAGTGGGTGCTAGATATATAACCTCTTTTGAATTTGTAGATGCACCAAAGATTCCATAACATGAAAAATTTTACACCACCAAAGAGAGTACTTTATATACTCTCACAGCCACATCAGCCATTTTTTGCCATAGGAGTATTTAGTGCAATTATATTTATGCTTCTGTTTGCTCTATCATACAAAGGTATTTTATCTATAAATCCTCTAATTTTACATGGATACAGTATGATATTTATGGTATTTACAAACTTCTTTTATGGTTTTACACTTACAACATTTCCACGCTTTAGTATGCGTCCTGCAATAGAACCCAAAAGGTATCTTAGGGTTTTACTGCTGAATATTTTGGCTCTTGTTACATTTGTAGCCTCTTTTTGGATAGATATACTCTTTGTTGCTACCAATATAGTAGTAGCATTATCATTTGCATATATACTAAAGATATTTTATGAGATATATCTACAGGCAAATGAACCAAAATCAGATCAATATATGATAATAGTAGCTTTTGGTATGGGAGCATTGTCAAATATATTATATCTATTAGGCTCAATTCCTTGTAATAACTGCAAAAGTGATATATTTATACACTATGGAGCTATGGTTGGAGTATATCTCTATTTGATACTGCTATCTAGTGTAATTGCATTTAGAATGATTCCATTTTTTTCCAACTCTATTAGGTATCAAAAGAGTAGTTGGTTTCACAAATCCATAGCTATACTTTTGATTTTGCATATTGTATTAGATACCATATTACCAAAATGGATTTGGCTACCTGATTTGATACTATCTATTGTATTTACATATGAAATTGCAAAGATGAATTTACCATTTCCAAATCCCAATCCTCTGCTTTGGGGATTGCATATAGCTATATTTTGGTTGCCTCTTGGTTTTTTAACAGGCAGTGCTGTTGAGTTTTTTGAAGCATTTTATGGTTATCAATCTCTACAGATGCCTATACATCTGCTGGTAGTTGGATTTTTGACCTCTGTATTGATTGCATTTGGAACCAGAGTAACATTGGGTCACAGTGGAGCTGGTCTGCAATTGACAAAAGCAGGAAAGTATCTCTTTGTTTTTGTGCAAATTGTTGTACTGTTTAGAGTAATTCTCTCTTTGAATTACAGTATTAGCAGTAATATTGGCTGGATCTTTGATACAACGATTTTACTATGGATA
>JAMOSA010000130.1 GCA_027063325.1 Campylobacteraceae bacterium | reverse complement strand
TATTTTGGAGTAAACTACTATCTAAGCGGTATGCATTCATACGCAGCAGGAGATCCTGTACCAATTCCTAGTTGGGTATGGCCTGCAATTGCATCTGTATTTGCACTTATACTATTAGCTTATAGAAATAAAGAGTTGAAGTAGTATCTTTACAATCTCACCTATTTGGTGGGATTGTGGTTTTATAGTGTATAAATATCTATCTTATTGAGTGAAAGCATATTTTTTGATTTGGCTCTAAGCCTTTTGTTGTTTTGATATAGTTATCATATATGCTAAAGAGTACATCCTCTATTGGGTATTTGTAATTCTCTACTGTTACTACAGATACTACACTCTCATCCTCTTCACCCTCTTTTTTGAGCAGTTCTATTAATCTTTTTGCAAAGTCACAACCACCACTAATTCTAGTCTCTTGGCACATTAGAGTATATAATCCACAATTTTTATCTATTGGTATCAACAAATCAGTAACTCTCTTGCTACTTTTTATAAAATCCTCCAAGTTATGCATAGATGAGTGAATCATAAGTACAGTTAATGTATGTACCCTTTTATGTTTCATCAGGTAGAAAAACATCTCCATTGGTGTGGTACATTTATTGAAGAATTTCTCTCCTAATTTTAGAGCATTTTCATCATATCCGAGCTTGTTACTATTTTTTCGTTTACTCAAAATATATCTCCACAAAATAATCTAATATAAGTATATCATAAATCCATATTCTGTGTAATGGAAAAATCACGAAAGTTAAAAACTAATAATTATGTAGATTTGGAAGAAGTTTCAAATTGAAGTGGTGGCGCGGGGCGGAATCGAACCGCCGACACAAGGATTTTCAGTCCTTTGCTCTACCGACTGAGCTACCGAGCCTTTAAGTCGTTTTGTGGGTGTAATTATAGCCACAAAACTTTAATCTAAACTTAAATTTTTTACAAAATCTATAAATTCTTCACCTCTTTTTGCATAAGATGGAAATTGATCTAGACTTGAGGCTGCTGGAGAGAGTAGGGCAACTTCATCTTTATTCAATTTGCTATCTATTAGATTTATTGCATCTTTTAGATATTTACACTCATATACCTTGAGTGATTTTGATTTTGCCATATTATATAATCTTTGTGAGTTTGAGCCTATTGTATATATTGTACACTCTATTTTTGCCAATTTCTCTATAAGGGGAGTCATATCTACACCCTTGTCATCACCACCTAGTATGATATGTATATATCTATCCTTGTATGCTTCAATGGCTTGAAGTGTAGCATCAAGATTGGTTGCTTTTGAGTCATTGACCCACACTCTACCTCTTTTGTCTATAATCTCTTCTTGTCTATGTTTATCGAGTTTAAAACTGTTTATGGATTCATAATCTATCACATCAAATAGTACCTTTTTGACTACTAGAGCCATTAGTGCATCCATCAAAAATCCAGCTTTGAAGTCTATTTTTAATATATCTATACCAAAAAAGTTGGCAATATCTTGACTGTTTTTATACTCTACTACCCAAGCAGATGTATCTGGAGTATCTAATCCATGTGGTATTAGTGCCAATTCACCCTCTCTCATTCTCTTTAGAGGTGATAGTTTGTCTTTTATATAACTCTTTGCATCTTTATGCCAATTTAAATGATCAGGAGTTATTGGAAGCAATAGATATATATTTGGAAAAGCATCTTTGGTATGGTGTAGAGTATAAGAGCTACTCTCAAGTACCCATATCGGAGCATCTTTAGGTATTGAAGCAAGAGGCATACCTATATTTCCACCACTAACAGCACCATATTCACTTAGTAGATGAGTAACCATCTGGGTAGTTGTTGTTTTACCGTTTGTGCCACTTATCCATATATCAAGTTGTGGATTTGCCTTTAGAGATGGTATAGATAGATTGTTAGATAGTATAGCATCATATTCACTGATTGGATTTGAAGCTGTTTTTAGTATCTGATGGTTTGGTGGTATGCTTGGAGTCAATATTTGTACTTTTGAATTATCTTTGTCAAACTCATTTGAAGGGTATATGATATTTGAGTACTCATCTATAGATACCTTTTGTATATTATCATCATAAAATACCATGTTGTTACCCAAAGCTTTAGCTATTGCTTTGGTGGTTTTACC
>JAMOSA010000129.1 GCA_027063325.1 Campylobacteraceae bacterium | reverse complement strand
GAAACAATTGCAAAAAACTCTCAAATAGTAAAAGAGTTGCAAGAGGCTGTTAGTGAATATGGAGTATGGCAGAAGTTGTCTGAATTGATAGGTAGTCATGATGGTTCCAAATTTGCCAAATTTGCACAGACACTTACTATGGAGTATCTGTTAAAGTTGGCAAACAAGCATCTGTATATACTCGATCGCAGATATAGAATAAGACAAAAAGGTATTTTGGATTTTGAGATAATTGATACCTATCAAGCTGATGTAGTCAGACCAATAAGTACCCTCTCTGGCGGTGAGAGCTTTTTGGTGAGTTTATCTTTGGCTCTTGCTTTGTCTGATCTTGCCGGAAGCCGTATCAAAATAGAGACACTCTTTTTGGATGAAGGTTTTGGTACGCTTGATAGTGAAACATTAGAGACAGTACTGTCTGCTTTGGATAAGTTAAACAATCAGGGTAAAATGGTTGGTGTAATATCACATGTAAATGCTCTAAAAGAGAGAATTACAACAAGGATAGAGGTAAACAGTAGTGGTGGAATAGGCTATCTGGACTCCAAGTACAGAGTTATATAAATTTCATTTACAATTTACTGCTATTTCTTCATTATTAAAAAGTAGATACTAAAACTTGTATCCTACCCCCAAATATGTATAATCAGTTTTGAATGATGCTTCAAAACTGGTTGCAGCATCTGGAGCTGATATACCAAAGAGTGATGCATTTACTCTGTCAATCTCCCACTCTTTATGTGTATAACCCATATTTACATATAGATTTGACCATTTTGTATCTGCATAATCATCAAACATTTTTGCAGGTTGAAATATTGCTCCTATATCAAAAGAGCTATATGTACCATCTGCACTCAATGAACCATGTATCAAAGAGTTGGTCATATCTCCTGTTTGATAGGCATATATTCCATTTGCATAAAGTGAAAAGTATTCAAAGGAGTAACCACCTTGGAATGATATACCAATTTTGTATGTGGTAATATCTGTCTCTGTTGTATCCAATACACTTTTTAAAAACTCCATAGCCTCTACATAGTTTTCCATTTTTAGAAATGGTGTACTCATACCTGTTGAAATTCCTGCACCAAGATAATAATTATCATCTTTTAATATATCATATCCTACTCCTATATCTATATCAAAACCATACATCTCATAACTGCTTGGTACTGGCACAAATTTGCCAAGCATATCATTTGGGGTATCTGGTATATCTATAGGAAATTCAGGTATAGTAATTGGTGATTGAGTATTATTAGTAGTTGATGAGGGCATAGGTATAGGTATTACAGGTATCCAATCTGATGGATTTTCAGGTATAGATGGATTGTTTGGATCTATTGGTACTATAGGAATGATTGGTGGAATATATGGAACTGATGGCAGAGGCATAATAGGCATATTCATAAATTCATCTACAATATCAGTATATCCATTTAGAGTTTTAGAATTATATATATCTGCATTTCCAAATACATAAAAATTGGAATTTGCTATATTATAATGCTCTTCATGCAAAGATACCACATCAACATCAAGTGATGCTTTGGCACTCATAAAGTTTTTCATACCAACTCGTACATCCATATTGCCTTTACCATACCTCAAATCCAGACCATATAGAGTACTTACCCCAATTATTGCTATAGAGAGTAGAGTCCTCATCATCTATCCTTTAGATAAATATTATCTATAATGATAACGCAAAATCCTTTAAAATTAATAAATATTAATTAATTTATATTTTTTAGCATAAAATATATAAAATTCTATTTGATTATTGGTAAATAGAAAGGTTGTACCAATTATGCTATTATGCCAAAAAATAAAAGATTACAAGGAATAACAATGCTTACATGGATAATAGGTATATATACGCTTTATGTACTTCTAAAGATATATCTGTCTGTAATGCAGATAGGGTATATTGATATAGAGAAACAAAGAGAACCTGTATTGATGCCAAAAGGTAGATATATAGTAGCTGGAAACTATGCAATAGCCAAAGAGAGGGTATCTATAGTAGAGACTCTTATAGAGTATTTTCTCTTTTTGTGGTGGGTTATGTATGGTTTTGCCTATTTACAACAAAAGATTGGATTTGACAGTGGAGTATGGGAGTCAC
>JAMOSA010000128.1 GCA_027063325.1 Campylobacteraceae bacterium | reverse complement strand
ACTTTTTAATCCAGATGCTACAAAAAGGCAATTACTATATACCAAGCTTAGAGAATATTACAGTAGGCAAAGAGTTGTTAAGTTCATTTGATATAGAAAGACTCAGATTAGAAGTATTGCTATTTCAAGCTGGTTATTTGACAATAGAGAAAATGATTCAAAAAAGAACCAGAATAGAGTATAAACTCAAAATACCAAATCTTGAGATACAATCATCACTCAATATACTCTTTATAGATTATCTAACAGATAGTATAGAGTATGAGAAGTTAGACAGTATATATGAGACATTACAAAATCAAGATTTAGATAGCTTCAAAGAAGTAATAGAGTCTTTGTTTGCTTCAATAGCATATAACAATTATACAAAAAATAGTATAGGAGAGTATGAGGGTTATTATGCAAGTGTTTTATATGCATATCTGGCTGGAAGTGGATTAAATATTGTAGCTGAAGATGTAACAAGTATAGGCAGAATGGATTTGACAATAATATTTAGAGATAGTGTATATATACTAGAGTTTAAAGTAAATGGAAGCAATGCACTAAATCAGATAAAAAACAAAGATTATGCCAGTAAATACAAAAGCAGATATACAGATATATATCTAATTGGCATAGAGTTTGATAGCCAGAGTAGAAATATTGCCAATTTTGAGTGGGAGAGGGTGTAGAGAAGATAGAAAATTTTTAGCTTTTAAAGTTTTTCATATATAAAATAATTTTAAAATTTATTAGGAAATAAAACTCTATTCGCATATTGGCTTGGATTTTTATAATATGAACTATTTTAAATATAAAATGCATAATACCAATACTAAACAAAAATAAAAGGATCTATTTTGAAATTGACGGACAAAGAGATAGAACAGTTTGATAGAGATGGATTTTTGATTATAAGAGATTTTGCCGATACTACAGAGTGCAGTGCAATACTTGATATTGCAAAAGTCCATCTAAAATATGAAATAACTCCAATTGAAACAGAATATGAATATATAGGTATAGATGATATAAAATACAAAGAGACTGTTCGCAGATTAAGACAGGTGTATGACAGGGATATACTATTTCGTAACTGGATGCAATCAACCAAAATAAGACCTATATTAAAACAACTCCTAAAAGATACTCCTGTACTTACATTGGCTCACCACAACTCAATCATGACAAAGCATCCTCACAGCAGTACCGAAACAAGATGGCACAGAGACATCAGATATTGGAGATACCAAAATGATAATCTTATAAGTATTTGGTTGGCTTTGGGAGAAGAAAACAGTAGTAATGGTGTACTTCACTTCATAAAAGGGAGTCACAAAATGGAGTTTTCATCTGAACTCTTTGATGAAAAAGAGTACTTTGTACCAACAGAGTCAGAGAAAAATTTGCTTGTGAGTAAAATTGTTACACCTACTCTAAATAGAGGTGATATAGTACTATTTCACTCAAAAACACTACACTCAGCAGATAAAAACAGAAGTGATAATCCAAAAATATCATTTGTATATACTGTAAAGGGGTTAAAAAATGCTCCTCTTCCAAATACGCGTTCATCATCATTTGATGAAGTAATACTATATGATGACAAAGTCAAACGGGTTAGTACTAATTTATAGAAACTTAGGGTATAATTGCCAGACAAAAATAAATACTTTACTAAAGGATAAATCGTGGGTAAATATATAGAATTAACAAAAGATAACTTTGAAGATACAATTAAAGAGGGGGTTTCACTAGTTGACTTTTGGGCTCCTTGGTGTGGACCTTGTAGAATGATAGCTCCTGTTATTGATGAATTGGCACAAGAGTATGAAGGTAAAGCAAACATATGTAAAGTAAATACAGATGAGCAGGGTGAAATCGCTGTACAATTTGGAATCCGCTCTATTCCTACAATTCTATTCTTTAAAGATGGTGAACTTGTTGATCAAATGGTAGGAGCAGCAGGTAAAGATGTATTTGCACAAAAGTTAGACGCACTACTATCATAAGTTATACTGCCTTTATAAGATACCCTTTGTGGTATCTTACTACAATAATATTTACAGATGAAAACAATCAAAAGATTCTTGTGTCAAATCATAATAGTTTTAAACTTTATTAAAATATATTAGTTATGATTTGATAAAAGAATTAAAATAGTGGGAGTTGAATTATGCTAG
>JAMOSA010000127.1 GCA_027063325.1 Campylobacteraceae bacterium | reverse complement strand
CTACTATATTACTCTTTTGAGGTATCTCTATAACATCACCATCTTCAAGAGATATTTTTTCCAAATTATCTCTAAATCCAAGAACTACCTGACCTTTTGGCTGGGCCTTTTTTGCCTCTTGGATAAATTTCATAACTAAATCAGCTTCTTCTTTTCTGATTTTTGCCTCTTCGGCAGTTGATGGTGAGACTGTAAATACCTTTTGTTGTAAATCTTTGAGCATTGAGTCAATTAATTGTTTTTGAGTCAATGCTACACTCTTTCTAAAGAGTCTAATATTTCTAATATCAGACAAATCTGTATATTTTACTTTACAAAGTACCTGATAGAGCGTAGTCCCTTTGGATACTGTTATATCATTTACACCTCTATGTTCACCTTTGATTGTGATATGTACTCTATCAGCATAGTGGCTTCCAAAAAATGTCAATTTTGTACCATTACTTACTCTTACTTTTGAAGCACTTGAGAGTGGATATTGTCTGGTATCTTCTTGTAATCCATGCCACTTTGTAACCATAAAACTGTTCGCTGTTGGCTTTGGCAATATATATCTCATTACATCTTTGACTGTTGTTCTATTGTTTAGGAGTTCAAATATATATGGTCTATTGACTTCTCCATCAACCTCAATATAGTATTTGACGGGATTTACAAGTACAACATCACCATTTTTGAATTGAAACATATCAACTCTACCGTTTAAGAGAAATCTGTATAAATCAACAGACTTTATTGGTCTTTTGTTTCTTAGGATAGTGATATTTCTAAAGCTTCCCTGACCTCTTACAATACCACCTGCTTTATCTAAAAACTGTAATATTGAATCTGTTGATAAACCAGGATAGAGTCCTACATTTTTGACAGCACCTGTTACAAATACAGATATTGGTTGATACTGTTTGACATCTGCATATACATATACATTATCACTAAATGTATTTTTGACAGCTTGTGCTATACGATCTTTTACCTCTTTGTTTGGAATACCAAGCAAAGATACTACTCCAACTTGAGGTATAAATATATTACCCTGCTTATCAACTACTAAATCACCCTCAAAACTATAAGCACCCCAAAGTTTTACACTAATTACATCTCCTACATTTATCAGATAGTTTGGATTATATCTGTATTGTGTACTTTTCTTGAAATTCCCCTTAAAGAGTTGTTCTCCGAAGTATTCTTTGCCATCAGAGAGTGTCTCAACCGATGAAGATACATTTGTATCTATATTTATATCTACCGCATTTAGAGTAAATAGACTAAATACCATAATAAGTAGTAATTTTTTCATAATCAATCCTTGTGATCTTTGATGATTTTGATAACTGCTGAGATTATTCCATACAGAAAACCAAGTACTATCATTATAGAGATAATATCTTTTAGTTTCTGTGGATAACGATACTCATCAGATAGTGTTGGCTTGGTGACTACAATAATATTTTTTGCATTTTGACTAACTTGCACCTTTAGCTCCTCCAACTTGACCAATGTTTGTGTATATAACTGTTTGTTAAAATCGAGTTGATTTTTGAGTAGCTCAAAGTCATATACATATTTATTCAATTCTGGTGACTGTTTCCCAGTTGTGAGTGAAAGTATATTATCCTCTTTCTCTGGTGAAGCCAATTGACTACGAATAGATTTGATACGCTTTTTGATATTTTCTATATCTCCACGCATCAAAATCATCTCTGAAGAGTTTTTATTCATATACTGGAGTCTATTTTTGTACTCTACCTCTTTTTGCACAAGCAGAGATTCAAGAGATGCTAATATTGCACTCTTTCTCTCTACATCAGAGGTAGGACTGAAAGTACTGTGTTTGTTTTGATAATCTATGAGCCTCTTTATAGAGTTCATAAATCTCTCTTTTTTGATCTTTGCTTGTCTTTTTAGATACTTTAGAGCAGTTTGGGCATTCTCTTTCTCAAATTTATTTAGTGCATCACTTGAGAATTTAATAATTTTTTTGACAATCTCTCTTGCACCCTCTGGATTTGCATATGCAAACTCTATACTCAAAGTTCCGGATGCATCATCATATATTGTAATTAAATCTTTATTGTATCTCTCCAAAAGATTGTAATTTGTTGCTCTGTTTGAGGGAAGTATTGCATTGTTGCTCAACCTCTGTATCCAATCTAGTTCATCACTTG
>JAMOSA010000126.1 GCA_027063325.1 Campylobacteraceae bacterium | reverse complement strand
ATATGAGACATTACAAAATCAAGATTTAGATAGCTTCAAAGAAGTAATAGAGTCTTTGTTTGCTTCAATAGCATATAACAATTATACAAAAAATAGAATAGGAGAGTATGAGGGTTATTATGCAAGTGTTTTATATGCATATTTAGCTGGAAGTGGATTAAATATTGTAGCTGAAGATGTAACAAGTATAGGCAGAATGGATTTAGCAATAATATTTAGAGATAGTGTATATATACTGGAGTTTAAAGTAAATGGAAGTAATGCACTAAACCAGATAAAAGACAAAGATTATGCCAGTAAATACAAAAGCAGATATACAGATATATATTTAATTGGCATAGAGTTTGACAGCCAGAGTAGAAATATTGCCAATTTTGAGTGGGAGAGGCTAAAATGAAACAGAAGAGATAATCAATTATATTTTCATTTTGATGCTTTATAAGATAATTTAAGATTACTCTTTGTATCTATTTTATCATCTTAAAGTCCCCTTTTAAATTGTTATATTGTATATAATCTCTTTTTTGGTTTTGCTTTGGTGAATCTCCAAGAGTTCCAACCCCTCTATGGGGAGTTTTAAAAACTCATCTATACTTTTGATTTTCTGTTTTGCCAACTCTTTTAGTATCAAACCTCTATATGCTTTTGCCCAGTGGCTTACCACTTTGCCATCTTTTAAGAATTTTAGTGTGGTAACAGTTTTGGGTTTATAGAATTTGTTGTAGTAGTTTGCTCTAATATCCAAAATCTCTTCATCTTTAAAAAAGTCATCTAATACCTCTTTTAAGGCTTTGTTGTAAATCTTTTCTGGTTGTAAGGAACCTATACTCTTACCCTGTTTTAATCTGTAATCTGGTATCAAATTACTTGCTAAAACTACTCCAAAGAGATTTGAAAAGATTATTACATTACTGTATATATACTCTTTTGAATCATCTGGAAGTGATTCAAAATCCAAATAATCAAATGCAACTCCTGTATATCTGCAAATAGCAGGTAGAGTAGGGGAATCAACAAGACTCTTTTTGTATCTTGTAATATCAGACTCTTTTTTGAGACCAAACATATCTATCATATCATCTCCACCATTTGATACAATCTCTTCATACCTGCTCAACAAAATCTCTCTGGTTGGATTTAGTTTGGAGCAAAAGAGATTTGAGAGATCAAATTTGGCACTGCCACCTTTTTGTTTGGTTTCACTTGGAGCCAAAAGTATCTTCATAAAAATTCCTTTTAAATTTTTGAACTGATGTTATACAGATATAATTTTACTATTTAATCTTCAAAGCCTTTTGTTAAACTAAAAGATTTTCAAGTCTATAACATCAATTGTGATTTTAGAGGGTATATTACGCCAAATCGTACCAAAAAGTATATCTTTTGAAAAAAATATGATTTTTTGCGTAAAATAGTTTATGATTAAGTATATTTTAAGGATAATCAGATTATAATTCCGAACCATTCAACGAAATGGCATCTAAAGGGTGCTGGTGTAGCTCAGTTGGCTAGAGCAGCTGATTTGTAATCAGCAGGTCGCGGGTTCGAGTCCCATCACCAGCTCCATTTAAATATAATCAGTGTTTGACCAGTAAAAGACAAAAGGTGAGATACTCAAGTGGCCAACGAGGGCAGACTGTAAATCTGCTGGCTTTCGCCTTCGGAGGTTCGAATCCTCCTCTCACCACCATTTGCATGTCTATGCGGGAGTAGCTCAGTTGGCTAGAGCATCAGCCTTCCAAGCTGAGGGTCGCGGGTTCGAGTCCCGTCTCCCGCTCCATACTGGGAGCTGTTAACTGTCTATACTTTATCTTTTTGATATTCTTACAGTTTTAGCTTACCTAAACAGAAGACATGTTTACAAACACTTGATAATTAAATAGAAATTGCAATGTGGTTGCCCAGATAGCTCAGTGGCAGAGCACTTCCTTGGTAAGGAAGAGGTCGGCGGTTCAATCCCGCTTCTGGGCTCCACCTTATATAAAATGGTATGAACAAGAGTTTAACGAGTGCGTTATAGTCTTGTCCATACCTGGGCGTTGGGTCTAAACGAGATAAAATCTGGTATAATACCTGTCGTAAAAACAAGCTAGGAGAACATTAATGGCTAAAGAAAAATTTGAACGTACCAAACCACATGTCAATATCGGTACTATTGGACATGTTGACCATGGTAAAACTACTCTAACAGCAGCAATTACAGCAGTACTTGCTACTAAAAATGATACTGCATTGATGGATTATGACCAAATCGACAATGCTCCAGAAGAGAGAGAAAGAGGAATTACAATCGCTACTTCTCACGTTGAGTATGAGACAGACAAGCGTCACTATGCACACGTTGACTGTCCTGGTCACGCCGACTATGTTAAAAACATGATTACTGGTGCTGCTCAGATGGATGGTGCTATTTTGGTTATCGCTGCAACTGACGGGCCAATGGCACAAACTAGAGAGCATATCCTTCTTTCAAGACAGGTTGGTGTTCCTTACATCGTTGTATTCTTGAACAAAGAAGATCAGCTTGATGATGAAGATAAAGAAGAGATGCTAGAGCTGGTAGAGATGGAAGTAAGAGAACTACTTAGCGAGTATGAATTCCCTGGTGATGATACTCCAATTATTGCTGGTTCTGCATTCCAGGCTCTTGAAGAGGCTAAAGCTGGTAAACTTGGTGAGTGGTCAGAGAAGATTATTGCTCTTATGGATGCAGTAGATGAATATATTCCTGATCCAGAAAGAGAGACTGACAAGCCATTCTTGATGCCAATTGAAGACATCTTCTCTATCCAGGGTCGTGGTACAGTTGTAACCGGTAAGATAGAAAGAGGTAAAGTTTGTGTTGGTGAAGAGGTAGAAATCGTTGGTCTAAGAGATACTCAAAAGACAGTTGTAACTGGCGTTGAGATGTTTAGAAAAGAGATGGATTGTGGTGAAGCAGGTGACAACTGTGGTATCTTGCTAAGAGGTATCGGTAAAGAAGATGTACAAAGAGGTATGGTTCTTTGTCAGCCTGGTTCAATCACTCCTCACACTAAGTTTGAGGCAGAAGTTTATGTTCTAACTAAAGAGGAAGGTGGAAGACATACTCCATTCTTCAACAACTATAGACCACAGTTCTATGTAAGAACTACTGATGTTACTGGTTCTGTTATCCTTCCAGAGGGTACTGAGATGGTAATGCCAGGGGATAATGTTAAGTTGAATGTAGAATTGATTGCACCAATCGCTCTTGAAGAGGGAACAAGATTTGCTATCCGTGAAGGTGGTAGAACTGTTGGTGCTGGAGTTGTTACAAAGATTATCGAGTAATAACTACTATATCGGGCTTTGCCCGATAGCACTATAGATTGGAGCTAAAATGAGAGAGACTGTTCATTTAGGTTGTGAGAAGTGTACTAGAAGAAACTATCACACGACTAAAAACAAGAAAAATACGACTGAGAAACTTGCCATTAGAAAATATTGCAAATGGTGTAAGACTCATACTATCCATAAAGAGATGAAGCTCTAAGGGCTTTGCCTCTACTAAAATAATTACACTATAGGCCAATAGCTCAGTTGGTAGAGCACTGGTCTCCAAAACCAGGTGTCGGGGGTTCGAGTCCCTCTTGGCCTGCCATCGAGAAGGTATTATGGAAAAAATCAAGAAATTCTTTAGTGATGCTAAAATTGAATTAGATAAAGTTATCTTTCCTACCAAGATACAAGTTAGACAAGCATTTGTTGCAGTTGTTTTGGTAGTAACAGTTATATCGATATTCCTCGCATTAGTTGATTTACTAATGTCAGCAATTGTATCGACTACAATATAAGGTTGATTATGTCACATCAATGGTATGCAATACAGACTTATGCTGGTAGTGAACGATCGGTAAAAAAAGCTATAGAGAAAATGGCAGAAGATTATGGTCTAAAAGATAGAATAAAGCAAGTTGTCGTTCCTACTGAGGAAGTAATAGAAGTAAAAAATGGTGAAAAGAAAATTACTGAGAGATCACTCTATTCAGGTTATGTCTTTGCTCAAATAGATTTGGATACGGATCTTTGGCAAAAGATTCACAGATTACCAAGGGTATCAAGATTTATTGGTGAGCAGAAGACTCCAACACCTCTGACTGAGGCTGATGTTAAAACAATATTGAATAAGTTGGAGCAAAAAGGAGCTCCAAAACCAAAAGTTGATTTTGAGACAGGCGAAATGGTAAGAATAATAGACGGACCTTTTGCCAACTTTACCGGAATTGTTGAGGAGTATGACCTTGACCACGGTAAGTTGAAGCTGAATGTATCTATATTTGGTCGTAATGCACCAGTAGAGATACTCTATACACAAGTAGAAAAGATCATTTAATTCAAACGAAGGATAGTTTATGGCAAAGAAAGTAAGCGAAAAATTCAAACTAATGATTCCTGCCGGTCAAGCTAACCCGTCACCGCCAGTCGGTCCGGCTCTTGGTCAGCGTGGTGTTAATATCATGGAGTTTTGTAAAGCTTTTAACGAAAAGACAAAAGATAAAATGGGATTTAAGATCCCTGTTGTAATTACTGTATATACAGACAGAAGCTTTACATTTGAGACAAAGCAACCACCTGCGAGTGATCTCATTATGAAAGAGGCTGGTATTAAGAAAGGGAGTGATAATCCACTTCTAAACAAGGTAGCAACAATCACAAAAGAGCAACTTTTAAAGATTGTTGATCTCAAAATCGAAGACCTAAATACAAATGACAAAGAGGCAGCTGCAAAGATTATTGCTGGTTCTTGTAGAAGTATGGGTGTTGAGATTGTTGATTAAATCTTTTGACCACTAAGATTCAAAACAAAAGTGGGAGCAAAAAAGCGGAGAAAATAATGGCAAAAAAGTTAAGTAAAAGAAAACAGGCACTACTTGAAAAGATTGATAAGAATAAGATATATTCAGTAGATGAGGCAGTTGAGACTGTAAAAAATTTAAAATCTGCCAAGTTTGATGAGACAGTTGAGATTGCACTAAATCTCAATGTTGATCCAAGACATGCAGATCAGATGATTAGAGGCTCTGTTGTACTTCCTCATGGTACAGGCAAAGATGTAAAAGTTGCAGTATTTGCAAAGGGTGCAAAGATAGATGAAGCCAAAGAGGCTGGAGCTGATTTGGTTGGTAATGATGAATTAATAGCACAAATCCAAGAGGGTAATATCGATTTTGATATTGTTATTGCTACTCCTGATATGATGGGTGTACTTGGTCGTGTTGCAAGAATACTCGGACCAAAAGGTTTGATGCCTAACCCAAAAACAGGTACAGTAACTATGGATGTGGCTCAAGCAGTCAAAAATGCTAAGGGTGGACAGGTTAACTTCCGTGTTGACAAAAAGGGAAATATCCACGCTGGTATTGGTAAAGTAAGTTTTGATACAGACAAGCTAAAAGAGAACCTGAGAGTATTTGTAGAAAAGATCAATAAATCCAAGCCTTCAAGTGCTAAGGGTAGATATATTAAAAATGGTGCATTGTCACTTACAATGAGTCCTTCAGTCAAGTTAGATACTACTGAATTGATGGATATTAAATAATTTATAGTTAATCTTAGACTGAAGACAATAGGGGCATTATGCTTAAACAGATGGATAATTATCTATCCCTTTTACAGGAAGCCCTGTTGGAAGTCGGAAAGGAGTAGAAATGACCAGAGCAGAGAAAGAACAGCTCGTAGCAGAACTTACTACAGCATTCAAAGAGTCAAATGCAGTGGTAGTTTGTGACTACAAAGGCTTGACTTGTCAGCAACTGGAGTTCGTAAGAGCTACAGCTACTGAAAATGGTGCAAAAGCAAAAGTAGTCAAAAACACACTGGCGTCAATTGCTTTGAAAAATGCTGGTATTGATGATCTTGAGCTTCGTGATACAAACTTGATTGTTTGGGGTGAAGATCAGATCTCAACATGTAAGAGTGCTGATAAAGCAGCTATCGAGTTTAAAGATAAGTTTGTTATCAAAACTGGTGCTCTTGAGGGTAAAACAGTACCTCTTGAGACTATTATGGCTATGGCTAAATTGCCAAGTCGTGATGAACTTATCGGTATGCTTCTTAATGTATGGATGGCTCCAGTTCGTAACTTTACAATCGGACTTGATGCACTTGCTAAGAAGCGTGAAGAAGAGGCTTAATTTAGTTGCCCTGTAGGGTAGATTGGATTATACTAAAGAAAAAAGATATAAAAAGGATGAAAAATGGCATGTACTAAAGAGGATGTACTTGAATTTATCTCTGGTTTGACAGTACTAGAGTTAAGTGAGCTTGTAAAAGAGTTTGAAGAGAAGTTTGGCGTATCTGCTCAAGCTACTGTAGTAGCTGCTGCTGGTGCCGGTGCTGCTGAAGCTGCTGAAGAGCAGACTGAGTTTGATGTTGTTCTAACTGGTGCCGGTGCCAAGAAGATCAATGTTATCAAAGTTGTTAGAGCTGTTACTGGTCTTGGTCTTAAAGAGGCTAAAGCTGCAGTTGAAGAAGTTCCAACAACAATCAAAGAGGCTGTTTCCAAAGAAGAGGCTGAAGAGCTTAAGAAGCAGTTTGAAGAAGCAGGCGCAACTGTCGAGCTTAAGTAAGACTCTATCTAGGCTTTTGCCTAGATATAAAATCCCCTCTATTGATATAGAGATGAACTATTGTAAAATAGTTTTTTTGTGTATCTACATCAATTATACACCAACTCACAAACTAACTTTTAAGGTCAGCCAATGTTAAACTCTCTACATTCAGGTAACCGACTACGCATCGATTTCGCAAAGATTCCAAGACAGATTGAGATTCCTCATCTTTTGCAATTGCAACAGAAGAGTTATGAAAACTTTTTGATGATTGATGCAAAAGATCGAAGTCAAAGCATAATTGAACGCGTATTTCGCTCAGCATTTCCGATTCATGATCAACAAAATCGTATAACACTCAATTACAAAGGGTGTGAAATTATCAAACCCAAATATACTGTACGCGAGTGTATGGAAAGAGGACTTACATATGCAGTCTCTTTGAAGCTCAAAATATCATTGACTATTTGGAACAGAGATGACAAGACAGGTGAAAAACTGGACCCAAAAGAGATCAAAGATCAGTCTGTATTTGTAAGAAATATACCACTTATGACAGATAGAACATCATTTGTTGTAAATGGTGTTGAAAGAGTAATTGTAAATCAGCTTCACAGAAGTCCTGGTGTTATATTTAAAGAGCAAGAGTCAACTACTGTAGTAAACAAACTGCTCTTTTTTGCTCAAATTATTCCAGATAGAGGAAGTTGGCTATACTTTGAGTATGATGCCAAGGATATACTCTATGCAAGAATAAACAAAAGAAGAAAGATACCAGTAACTATACTCTTTAGAGCATTAGATTACAGCAAATCTGATATTTTAAAAATCTTCTATCCTATTCAAGAGATTTTTGTAAAGGATAATCGCTTTGTCATTCGCTTTGATCCAGAAAAGGCAACAGGCAGAGTAGAGCATGATATAAAAGATTTAGATGGTAATATCATTATACAAAATGGTAAAAGATTATCCAAAAAAAAGGCTCAAAAGTTAGCCGAAGATGGATTGGAGTGGATAGAGTATCCTATTGAACTTTTGGTTGAGAGACATCTTGCCAAACCTATAATTGATTCTGAAAGCGGAGAAGTAATATATGATGTTGTTACTCCTCTTGATGAAAACAGAATCAGAAAAATTGTTGAGATGGGTATTGAGAGCTTCTTTATTGCCGATGATACAGGTGAAGATACAGACTCATCAATTATTCACTCATTCAAAGCAGATCAAGAGAGCCTAAAACTACTCAAGCAGACTGAAGATGTAGATGATGAGAATCTTTTGGCTGCTATTAGAATATATAAGGTTATGAGACCAGGAGAGCCTGTAACACCAGAGGGTGCAAAGAGCTTTTTAAAGCAACTCTTTTTTGATCCAGAAAGATATGACTTGACTGAAGTTGGTCGTATGAAGATGAACCATAAACTGGGTCAGGATATACCAGAGTATGTTACTGTACTAACAAGTGAAGATATTATTAATACAGTAAAATATCTTATTAAAGTAAGAAATGGTGATGGTCATATAGATGATAGAGATCACTTAGGTAACAGAAGAATTAGAGCTATTGGTGAATTGCTTGGTAATGAGCTTCACAATGGTTTGATGAAGATGCAAAAGGCAATCAAAGACAAAATGACTACAATTAGTGGCTCTTTAGATGATTTGATGCCTCATGATTTGGTAAATTCCAAGATGATTACAAATACAGTTTTGGAATTTTTCAGTGGTGGTCAATTGTCTCAGTTTATGGATCAAACCAATCCTCTCTCTGAAATTACACACAAAAGAAGACTCTCTGCTCTTGGTGAGGGTGGACTTGTCAAAGAGAGAGCTGGATTTGAAGTAAGAGATGTACACCCAACACACTATGGTCGTATATGTCCTATTGAGACTCCAGAGGGTCAAAATATTGGTCTAATTAATACACTGGCTACTTATGCAAAAGTAAATGAACATGGATTTATTGAAGCTCCATACAAAGTAGTAAAAGATAGAAAAATTACTGATGAGATTATATATATAACTGCAACTCAAGAAGAGAATAAGGTAATTGCTCCAGCCTCTACAAAGGTAGATGAGAATGGTTATATTATAGAAGATCTTATTGAGACAAGACTAAATGGTAACATAGGTCTAAGAGATGCAGACAAAGTTGATTTGATTGATGTCTCTCCACTGATGATTAGTGGTGCAACAGCAGCTCTTATTCCATTCCTTGAACACGATGATGCCAACCGTGCATTGATGGGTTCAAACATGCAGCGTCAAGCAGTTCCACTCCTAAAAACCGAAGCTCCTATAGTTGGAACAGGAATGGAGGCTATTGTATCAAGAGATGCTTGGGAGGCGGTAAAAGCCAAAAGAGATGGTATTGTAGAAAAGGTTGATGCCAAAAGTATCTATATCAAGGGTGAAGATGAAAATGGTATCTATATAGATCACTATACTCTTGAAAAGAATATGAGAACCAACCAAAATACAGCATTTTCCCAAACTCCAATAGTACATCTAGGACAAAAGGTAAAAGCTGGTGAAGTGATTGCTGATGGTCCGAATATGGATAATGGTGAACTTGCAATTGGTAAAAATATTCTTCTTGCATTTATGCCTTGGAATGGATACAACTATGAAGATGCTATTATTTTGTCTGAGAAGCTCATTCGTGAAGATGCCTTTACCTCTGTACACATCTATGAAAAAGAGATAGAAGCAAGAGAGTTAAAGCATGGTACCGAAGAGATAACCAGAGATATACCAAATATCCGTGAAGATGAATTGATGCATCTTGATGAGAGTGGTATTGTCAAGAAGGGTACTTATGTAAAACCTGGAATGATTTTGGTAGGTAAAGTATCTCCAAAAGGTGAAATCAAACCAACTCCAGAAGAGAGACTGCTTCGTGCAATCTTTGGTGATAAAGCAGGTCATGTTGTAAATAAATCTCTATATTGTCCAGCTTCAATGGAGGGTGTGGTAGTAGATATAAAAATCTTTACCAAAAAGGGTTATGATAAAGATGCCAGATCGATTAGAGCCTATGAAGAGGAGCGTGAAAGATTAGACAAAGAGCATCATGATCAACTGTTGATGATTGATCGTGAAGAGATACTTAGAATCACTTCATATCTTGCCAAGCAGGATTTGGTTAAAGATGTAACAATTGGTGAAGATGAGTATAAAGCTGGAGAGAAGATACCAATAGATGTAATTCGTGGTATAAATAGATTTATGCTCAGAAGTGTAGTTCAATCTTATAGTGATGAAGTACAAAAAGAGTATGAAGCTATGAAAAACAGCTTCCTCAAGCAAAAAAGAAAGCTCAAACAAGAGCATGAAGAGAAGCTTGAAGTACTAGAAAAAGATGATATATTACCAAGTGGTGTAACAAAGCTTGTCAAGGTATATATAGCTACCAAAAGAAAGATAAAAGTTGGTGACAAGATGGCAGGTCGTCACGGTAACAAAGGTATTGTCTCAAATATCGTACCAGAGATAGATATGCCATATATGGAAGATGGTACACCAGTTGATTTGATTTTGAATCCTTTGGGGGTTCCATCTCGTATGAATATCGGACAGATTCTTGAGGTACACTTAGGTCTGATTGGTAAAAAACTGGGTCAACAGATTCAAGATATATTTGAAAAGAAACAGGCTGAGTTTATTACCGAACTTCGTGCCAAGATGAAAGAGATTGCATATGTTGCCAAGCTTATGAAAGCTTCAGGTGAGATTGATAAAATGAGTGATGAAGAGTTACTCAAATATGCCAGAGATTGGTCAAAGGGTGTCAAGTTTGCTGTTCCTGCATTTGAATCACCAACAGAAGATGAGTTAAACAAACTCTTTGAACTTGCCAAGATTGACAGTGATGGAAAGACTCAACTCTATGATGGCAAAACTGGTGAAAAGATGCTTGAGCGTGTAACAGTGGGATATATGTATATGCTAAAACTTCATCACCTTGTTGATGAGAAGGTTCACGCAAGAAGTACAGGACCATACTCACTAGTTACCCAACAGCCAGTTGGTGGTAAGGCACTCTTTGGTGGTCAGAGATTTGGAGAGATGGAAGTTTGGGCATTGGAGGCTTATGGAGCAGCACACACACTAAAAGAGATGCTTACAATCAAATCTGATGATGTTGACGGTAGAGCCAGAGCATACAGAGCATTAACAAGAGGCGAGAGTGTACCAGAGTCTGGTATTCCTGAGACTATGTTTGTACTTACAAAAGAGTTACAAGCACTTTGTCTTGATGTAGA
>JAMOSA010000125.1 GCA_027063325.1 Campylobacteraceae bacterium | reverse complement strand
AGGGTGAAGATGAGTAAAGAGTTGGAGAATCTTGTACCAATAGATATCAATAGCCAAGAGCGTCCCCGTGACATAGAAGCACTCCAGTTAAGAGTAGCAAGTCCAGAGAAGATACTCTCTTGGAGTTATGGCGAAGTAAAAAAGCCAGAGACTATCAACTATCGTACACTCAAGCCAGAAAGAGACGGACTCTTTTGTGCCAAGATATTTGGTCCAATCAGAGATTATGAGTGTCTTTGTGGCAAATATAAAAAAATGCGATACAAAGGTGTTGTGTGTGAAAAGTGTGGAGTTGAAGTAACCAGCTCCAAGGTAAGAAGAGATAGAATGGGGCATATTGAGCTGGTAGCTCCTGTGGCTCATATATGGTATGTAAGCTCTTTGCCATCAAGGATAGGTACACTCCTTGGTGTAAAGATGAAAGATTTGGAGAGGGTTTTATACTATGAAGCCTATATCGTCAAAAACCCTGGTGAAGCTACATATGATAGTGAAGGGCTTAGTCCAGTTAAAAAATATGATGTACTAAATGAAGAGCAGTATCAACAGCTTAGTAAATATTTTAGTGATAGTGGCTTTGATGCTAGAATGGGTGGAGAGGTTGTTAGAGAACTTTTGGCTGAGATGGATTTGGTTGAGATACTGTTCCAACTCAAAGAAGAGATCAACAATACCAAATCAGAAGCCAAGAAAAAAACAATCATAAAAAGACTCAAGGTAATTGAAGCATTTCTAAACTCAGATAATCGTCCTGAGTGGATGATGCTGACAATCTTGCCTGTAATGCCACCAGATTTAAGACCTCTTGTAAGTCTTGATGGCGGTAAATTTGCTGTAAGTGATGTAAATGATCTCTACCGTAGAGTTATCAACAGAAACCAAAGACTAAAGAGACTTATGGAGCTTGATGCACCTGAGATTATCGTAAGAAATGAAAAAAGAATGCTTCAAGAGTCTGTTGATGCACTTTTTGACAATGGTCGTAGAGGTAATGCAGTAAAGGGTGCAAACAAAAGACCTCTTAAGTCTTTGAGTGAAGTTATCAAAGGTAAGCAGGGTAGATTTAGACAAAACCTGCTTGGTAAGAGGGTTGATTTCTCTGGGCGTTCTGTAATTGTAGTAGGACCAGATCTTAGAATGGATCAGTGTGGATTACCCAAAAAGATGGCACTTGAGCTGTTTAAACCACACCTTATGGCAAAGCTTGATGAGAAGGGTTATGCAACCACTCTAAAACAGGCAAAAAAGATGATTGAGATGCAATCAAATGAAGTTTGGGAGTGTCTGGAGGAGGTAGTTGAGAGCTATCCTGTACTGCTAAACAGAGCTCCGACTCTGCACAAACTCTCTATTCAAGCTTTTCACCCAAGACTTATAGAGGGTAAAGCTATTCAGTTGCACCCTTTGGTTTGTGCCGCATTCAATGCTGACTTTGACGGTGACCAGATGGCAGTGCATGTACCACTGAGTGATGAAGCTATTGCAGAAGCCAAAATATTGATGCTTGCATCTATGAATATTTTGCTTCCAGCTTCTGGTAAAGCTATTGCAGTACCATCTCAGGATATGATTTTGGGACTTTATTATCTTTCACTTGAGAAGGTAGAGGTAAAGGGTGAGCATAAACTCTTTGCAAATATTGATGAAGTGATGATAGCTCATGAGCAACAGAAGTTGGATTTAAATGCGAGAATCAGAACAGTAGTAGATGGCAATATCATTACTACTACAGTTGGTCGCTTGATTTTGAAATCTATTATTCCAGATTATGTTCCAGAGTCTTTGTGGAACAAAGTTATGAAAAAGAAAGATATTGCAAATCTTGTTGATTATATCTACAAGCATAGTGGTATCTCATATACTGCAGAATTTTTGGATAATCTTAAGGATATGGGATTTAAGTATGCTACACATGCTGGAGTATCAATATCTATTGATGATATTAAAACGCCAAAAGAGAAGTATGCTATTGTAGATGAAGCCAAAGCCAAAGTTTATGAGGTACAAAAGCAGTTTACAAGTGGTCTTTTGACTGAGCAGGAGAGATACAACAAGATTGTTGATATTTGGCAAGATGCTACAAACAAGATTGCAGAAGAGCTTATGAAGCTGATAAAAACAGAGAAGAATGGATTTAACTCTGTATATATGATGGCAGACTCAGGAGCTAGAGGTAGTGCAGCTCAGATTAGACAGCTATCTGGTATTCGTGGATTGATGGCAAAATCTGATGGTTCTATTATTGAGACACCAATTACATCAAACTTCCGTGAAGGACTTAATGTACTTGAGTACTTTATTTCAACTCACGGAGCCAGAAAAGGACTTGCCGATACTGCCCTAAAGACAGCAAACGCAGGATACTTAACTAGAAAATTGATTGATGTTGCCCAAAATGTAACTGTAACAAAAGAGGATTGTGGTACCCATGAGGGTGTTACAGTATCTGATATTGTTGTGGGTAATGAGCTTATAGAGTCACTCTCTGATAGAATCTATGGTAGAGTAATTGCCAAAAATATTATAGATCCAATCACCAATGAAGTACTTCTTAGTGAAGGTCAGCTTGTAGGTGAAGAGGAAGCCAGACTTGTAAGTGAAGCCGGAGTCAAAGCTGTTGTAATTAGAGCTCCAGCTACCTGTAAGGCAGAAAAGGGAATCTGTGCTAAGTGTTATGGCTTGAATATGGCAGAAAACAGATTGGTAAAACCTGGTGAAGCTATTGGTGTAATTGCTGCTCAATCTATTGGTGAGCCTGGTACC
>JAMOSA010000124.1 GCA_027063325.1 Campylobacteraceae bacterium | reverse complement strand
ATAATATAAATGGATTATATGCGACAATCACAAAAATAAGTATAAATTCATAGATACCAAAAAGAGTCCCTACTATTATATAATCAATAAAATCTATCTCATTGTATCTAGTAAACAGTAGCAAAAGAGCAGGAGTATATAGCAACTGACCCATAACATTACCAAACCACCATGAAAACATATTTGACAAAAATATATCTTTTGTTATATCACTATGCAGATATATAGCCATATTACCAAAAAAAGCACTAAAGGGTTGTAAAACAAATACAATTATAGATATTAATCCCACTATATCTCTAAGAGATGAGAGTTTTTTATTTAATTTGAATTTATTAAATAGCCATATTGCAATCAAAGCTTCAATGCTGTTTGAAAAAGAGATCTCCAAAGCTACAGTATAATTGATATGATTAAGCAGAGCAAGGATAAGTTGACCTAAAAATATTCCAAAAACCACCCTTTTACCAAAATATAGTGCAAAAGCCAGTGCAATACCCTCAGGTGCAAATACACCAAGGCTTATTATATTCTCTCCAGATAACAGTTTGAGACTCCAAAGACCTGTTGTTATATACAAAAGTGCCAAAAGCAGTGATACACTCATATAAAAGAGATGATTCTTTCTGATGGTCACATAGACTCCCTTGAAGTTTTTTGTTATAAGATATGAGATATATCATTATAGCACTACAAAGCATCTTAATATCTCTAAAAAAGTGTATAATTTTACCAAATTTGGCATAGTAAAAGTGTAGGAGAGTTGTAAATGGAATATGAAGTTATTGTCATTGGTGGTGGACATGCTGGAATTGAAGCATCACTTGCTTCAGCTAGAATGGGTGCAAATACACTAATGATTACAATATTGGCAGAACAGATTGGTGCAAGCAGCTGTAATCCCGCAATTGGGGGACTTGCAAAGGGGCATTTGGTTAAAGAGATAGATGCTATTGGCGGAGAGATGGGATTGTGTACAGATGCTACTGGTTTGCAGTTTCGTATATTAAATGCTTCAAAAGGTCCTGCAGTTAGAGGAAGCAGAGCTCAAATAGATATGGATAGATACCGTATATATATGAGAGATGTAGTATTAAATACTCCAAATTTGAGTGTAAAGCAAGAGATGGTTGAAGAGCTTGTTGTAAATGGAGATAAAATTACTGGAGTAGTAACTCAGCTTGGTAATATATATAAAGCTCCAAAGGTAATTATTGCTTCTGGGACATTTTTGGGTGGTCTTATTCATATAGGTGAACACAAACAACAAGCAGGAAGACAGGGTGAATTTGCATCTGTTACTCTGGCTGAAAATTTGCGTAAAATGGGTTTTGAGATAGGACGCCTAAAGACTGGAACTTGTGCAAGAGTTGCAGGAGAGAGTATAGATTTTAGTGTAATGGAACCTCAAGATGGAGATACGCCACCACAACCTTTTTCATTTCGTACAGATAAAGATAGCTTCAATCCTACACAATTGCCATGCTATGTAACATATACAAATGAAAAGACTCATCAAATTATTGAAAATAATTTCCACAGAGCTCCACTTTTTAGTGGTCAAATAGAAGGGGTTGGTCCTAGGTACTGTCCAAGTATTGAAGATAAAATTGATAGATTCAGTCAAAGACCAAGACATCAAGTGTTTGTAGAGCCACAGACATTGGAGGCTAACGAGTTTTATCTAAATGGACTCAGTACCTCATTGCCAGTTGATGTCCAAATAGATATGATTCGCTCTATAAAAGGGCTTGAAAATGCCAAGATAGTAAGATTTGGATATGCTATTGAGTATGATTTTATTCAACCAACAGAGTTGTATCATACACTTGAATCAAAAAAAATAGAGGGTCTTTACTGGGCTGGTCAAGTTAATGGAACAACAGGATATGAAGAAGCAGCCGCACAGGGACTTGTAGCTGGAATCAATGCAGTTTTGGCTCTTAGGGGTGAAGATCCTTTTGTACTTGGCAGAGATGAAGCATATATAGGTGTACTTATAGATGACTTGGTAACAAAAGGTACAAATGAACCATATAGAATGTTTACAAGCAGAGCAGAGTATAGATTGTTACTCAGAGAAGATAATGCAGATATTAGATTGTACAAATATGGAGAGAAGTTTGGTTTATTGGATGATGAATTTATTAGTAAGATTAAATCAAAAGAGAGTGCAATCATTAGTG
>JAMOSA010000123.1 GCA_027063325.1 Campylobacteraceae bacterium | reverse complement strand
AGGCTCTTTTTGATTCTATCAAGTGCCAAATCAATTGCTGCATATACATCTTTGTCTCTTTGAGTAATAACAATAGTATTTTTATTGCTCAAGTTTACTACAAACTCTACACTAAACCCTTTTTTGCCATTTTTTGTATCACCAGAGATTACACAATTTACAGAGATGATCTCAAGGTTGTATTTATCCAAACTATCAATTGCACTATCTATATAGTTTTTTATTGGTTCAGTCAATTCAAAATGTCTTCCAGCAATATGTCTGTTCATTATTTAATCCTTCTTTATCCAAATATATTTTGGGTTTTTAAAATTGTTGGGGATTATAACAAAACTTATGTAATATTATGGTATAAACTCTGCTTTAATAGCTATGAATTGTACATATATCCCAGTAACTGTTGATGTATGTAACCATTTGATGCTACTATAATAGGATCTGTTGGCATATATGGTGTGCCATCTGGTGATGTTATTTTGCCACCAGCTTCAAGCAGTACAAGCATAGCAGCTGCTGTATCCCATGGCTTTAATCCTATCTCATAAAATCCATCAAATTTACCCTCAGCTACATAACATATATCAAGTGCGGCTGAACCGAGTCTTCTTATATCTTGTATATTTGGCAATAGTTTGCCAAGGGTATTTATAACCCAGTGATACTCACTCCCTCTTTTGACTTTGCTATATGGAAATCCTGTAGCTATCAAAGCATTTTGCAACTCTTTGTTGTAGCTTGAGTATATTTGTGTATCATTTAGATATGCTCCCTCATTAGCAACTGCCCAAAACATCTCATTGAGTATAGGATTATAGACTACTCCCATAACAGGTTTGTTATCTTCCCAAACAGCTACAGATATTGCAATATGTGGTATAGAGTGTACAAAGTTGGTAGTACCATCAATAGGGTCAATTATTATAGCTTTATTGAAGTTGTAATCACTATTTTTGTAACTCTCTTCTGCTACTATCTCATATCCAAAAAATGTCTCTTTTAATCTATAGATCAAATGTTTTTCTATCATCAAGTCATACTCAGTTACCAAATCAACTACACCTTTGTGATATACCCTCTTTGGGTTTTTAAATCCCTCTTTTAAAATCTCTCCAGCTTCTGTAACTATACTTTTGAGTCTCTCAACTCTTGTTTTCATAATATTTTCCTTTGTATTGCACTCTTTGATATTATACTACGATATAATAGAGTTATGAAAAAGAGAGTAAACTTTATAATATTTTCCATATTGATAGTCTTACTTGCGTGGATTGCAAAAGAGGGTTATAGAAGTGCAAAGATGTATGAGCAGAACAGTTTTGCCATAAGTCATATGCTAAAACCTGAAAATTTAGCAAAGATGAAGTTTGAATCTTTTGCTGATACTTTGACATTTGGACTATATGAGAGTAAAAGTACCAAGAGTTTGAATCTGCTTCAGACAAAACAAAAAGACCTAAAAGAAAAAACAAATAAAATAGCAGTAGCATTTGGTATTGTTGCTGGTTTGATTTTGATATTTTCATTTATGGTATCTGCTAGATTTGGTACTGTTGTACTCTGTGTTGGTGCATTGATAGCACTAATTAATGGACTTGTTACACCGGTACTTATGGTTACAGTCCATAAAGAGATAGAGTATTTTGGTGATATGATACTATCTTTTGAATCCAAAGGGATTTTGGAATCTTTGATGAGCCTGTATAAAAATGGAAATAGTGTTGTAGCTGTTGTGATAATGCTCTTTTCTATTGTATTGCCTCTGCTAAAGATTCTCTCTTTGCTTTTTGTTGCCATATATGAATATAGGGCATTTGCATCAAAGATTGTTCACTTTTTCAAAGTTATAGGCAAATGGTCTATGGCAGATGTATTTGTAGTATCTATGCTCCTTGTATATTTGAGCAACTCAAACAGTGATATGAGCAAAGCTGAGATAGAGGTGGGGTTGTACTTTTTTCTTGTGTATGTAATACTCTCTATGTTTGCTAGTATAAGAGCTGAGAAGATGTTGAAATATATTGAGTAGAGTTGAGGTTTTAAGCCTCAACCCCATTTTACATCAATGCCTTAAATCTCTCAAAGTTATTTATAAATATATCTGTAAGCTCAGGATCTAATCGTCTGCCTTTTTCTCTTTCTAAGACCAAAAGAGCCTCTTCGCATTTAATAGGCTCTTCTGTATAGACTCTTTTTGATGTAA
>JAMOSA010000122.1 GCA_027063325.1 Campylobacteraceae bacterium | reverse complement strand
TGTCGCCTACTCTTGGAGTATCAATATTGGTATGATCATATCTGATACCAAAATCCCATGTAGCATCACCCAATATATATGAATCCTTTATATACAAACCTAATATATCTGTATCAACATCATATATACTGTGTACCTTGGCAGCTGGAAACTCTATATTGTCATGCATATAGTACTTTCCATCCCAATTTCTGCTACTGAAATCAATTCCACTGACAATAGAGTGAGAATCCAATCTAAAACTGTTTTCAATACGACCACCCTCTACTTCACTTTGAAGCCAATGTTTGACTATACCCATTGTATTTGTTGGAGAGGTTGCTATAACTCTATATTTTGTTGACATTGGATGATCAACTTTTGTTTTATAGTATTGAAATAGTAGTTTATCAGAATATTTAGATAGATTTTTTATCTTATATGCTACATCAAACAGATCTGAATCATCATAATCTGCATCCATCTTACTATTTGGATACATTACATCATCACTTCTGTTTGCCGTATAACCAAGCTGAAGTTCTTGATTATCTGTAATACTCCAATACAATTTACCCATAAATGTAGATTTTGTATAAGCTTCCATATCTTTATATCTATTTTGATATGCAAACGGTGCTATTTTTGGATGAGTTTTTATATACTCATCAAGTTGTTGTGACATTGAGTATCCACTACCATCTTTATACTGTTCACTGATTTCAGTAGAAGCACTCAATTCAAATTTGAATGTCTCACTTCCACCACTGATATATGTAGATAGTTTTCTGTAATTCCACCTGCCAAGCCCCAGATTTACATCACCACTAAGCCCCTCTTTAGGCTCTAATGTATGTACTTTTACAGATGCTCCCATAGCACCAGACTCTGTTACATCATATGGTCCTTCAACTACTTCTATATAATCTATATTATTGGCTAAAACATGAGATATTGGAGGATCCATTCTATTTGGACAGGCTCCATATAGTTTGGCTCCATCAATAGTTACAGAGATATTATCCTTTTTCAACCCTCTTATAATAATATCATTGGCTATTGCACTTCTTCTAACCAATGTAACTGAGGGCATATTTTTGCTCAAGGCATCAGCAACATCAGCCGATTTTACCTCTTCTCCCTCTACATCCTTGACAACAGATTTTTCAAATGAAGCCTCTATATCAATATCGCCCAAATTTGTAGTTGGTTCGGCACAAATAACACCAACTGCCACCACAAATAGATACAATCCTCTTCTCATCAATAAACCCTCCAAATAGAAATATTGATGAGATTATCTATTAATCATTGTTAATTAAGCGTTAACTTTTTAGAACTTTTAACAAAGATATAACCGTTGTAAATAATAGAGTACTATTTACAATCTAAAATACAAATCCTTCACCTAAATAGTATTTTTGTACTTCTGGATTGTTGGCTATCTCTGCACTAGTTCCAATAGCAAGCATCTCTCCATTTCGCATTACATAAGCTCTTTCACAAATTCCCAAAGTCTCTCTGACATTATGGTCTGTAATGAGTACTCCTATACCCATATCTGTAAGTTGTCTAACAATTGATTGTATATCAAGTACGGCTATTGGATCAACTCCAGCAAATGGTTCATCTAGTAGTAAAAATTTGGGATTTCCTACAAGTGATCTTGCTATCTCTACCCTTCTTCTTTCTCCACCACTCAATCTAAATCCAAGTCTTGCCCTAATAGGTTCTACATTAAATAGTTCCAAGAGTTCATTAATCTTTCTTTTGGTCTCCTCTTTGCTCATCTTTGTAGCTTCTGCTGCTATCCATAGATTATCTTCTACACTCAAATCTTTGAATATACTTGACTCTTGAGGCAAATATCCTATACCAAGCCTTGCTCTGGCACTAAGTGGCAGGGGTGTAATATCACTACCATCTAATATTACCCTACCCTCAGTCGTATCAGTAAGTCCGCATATCATATAAAATGTAGTTGTTTTACCAGCCCCGTTTGGACCTAACAAGCCTACTATCTCACCACTTTTTACCTCTAATGAAATATCTTGGACTATAATCTTTTTTTTGATAACTCTAGTGAGTTTTTTGGCTTCTAATTTATGCATTTAATTGCTCTATTTTGTATAATCTTCCACTATCTTTTGGCTCTATTTCTACTTGCCAGACATTAAATCCGGCTCTTACAAGTAACTCCAACAGTTCACTCTCTGCCCACTCTAC
>JAMOSA010000121.1 GCA_027063325.1 Campylobacteraceae bacterium | reverse complement strand
TTATTGGCTCCATTGCTTCCATTATATCTCATAGAGATAGCACTTTTGTACATAGCTCCTACTCTAAAGCTGTCTGTAATTTTCCATGCAATACCTATACTGGCTCCTCCATTTGCTTCCCACTCTTTATCAAATGGGTGATTTGTACCAGAACCTAGAAGTCTATTATATTCAATATCCAGCATTCCAAGTTGCAAAATAGGTGCTATACCTATACTGAATACTTCATTGCTCCATGCTATTGGTGTAGCTATATTCAGTAGCATCAAATCTGTTTGCATACCCATTAATCCCAAACCTCTTTGGGCATTGCTAAAATCTACTCCCATTCCTGCTACTCCCCATGCACCGATACTTATATATAAATTTTCACTATATTTTGTAGCATATGCAAATGATGGCATCAAATATACATCTGATAGACTTTGAGTATAGTCTGAACTTAGAGCTTTGGTTTCAATTTGAGGCCAAAAAAGAGTGGCTGAACCTATTACTTCACTCGATTTTACATCAGATATTAAAGCAGGATTAATAAGTCCTGACTCAGCTCCAAATCCCATAGCAATTCCAACTCCACCCATACCCATAGAGCGTGTTCCTGTTGCTATCATCTGATCTCCATTTGTGGCGTATAATACTGAGGTAAACAGAGTACCAAATATTACTAATTCTTTAAATTTCATATATCTATCCTTATATCTGTATCATTAAAAGTATAGTAGCAGAAGTATCATTACAACCAAAATTGTAACTTTTCATATTTTTTAGTGTGAAAAGCTATAATTTTAATGCTAAATTCAGTTTAACTACAATATTATAGTAGTGTCAGTTAATGCAGGAGAGGGTCAAAAGCCAAAAATGTGGCTAAAAAGACTATATCTTGATATTAATAAATAACAATTACTCCAAAGGAGATATAATGAGAAGAGGAATTTCTAAAGTATTGTCAGCACTTTTAATTAGTAGTATGGCAATTGGTGTTGCAAATGCAGATGATGTAACAATTACAGACTCTACACCAAGTGTAATCTTTAATGATACAGACACAGGTAATAATGAGTGGCAGATATATGGTAATGGTGATGCAGGAAATGCAGAATTTAAAGTAGTAGATTTATCGTCTATGGAGACTATATTTGATATAGATAGAGATAACAAACAGACTTGTTTTTATGGTGGTAAATTTTGTATAGACAGTGATGGTAATATTGTAGCTACATATACAGGTACAAAATATAGTAGAGTTAAACTATTTAAGTTTTCATATGAGAATACTGATTCTCCAAATGATGATGGTGATGGTGTAGCAAAGACTCCAAGACCAAAATCTGATGTTGGTATTAGACTTGTAAATGCCAAAAAGTCTGAAACTTGGACTATGAGAACTTATGCTAAAAAACATGCATTTACTATTAGTAAACTTGGCTCTGGTCAAAAAGAGTTTATGATCAAAAACGATGGTAGTAAGACTTGGTTAATTCTTGGTAATGGTGCATATTGTGATGGTGAGTGGGTAAATGCTTCAAGCAGAGCTTACAAAAAAGAGATTAAACCTCTTGAGACTACAAAAGCTATTGAAGCATTTAAAAATCTACAGCCAGTTACATATAGATATAAAGATAATCCAAATGATTTAAAAGTTGGATTTATTGCTGAAGATGTACCTGATTTGGTAGCGTTGCCAGATAGAAAGGGTGTAAGTGCAATTGAATTTGCTGCACTTTTAACTAAAGTTGTTCAAGAGCAACAAAAAGAGATAGAGAGTTTAAAAGCAGAAGTTGAAAAACTAAATGCAATGAAGGCTAAAGTAGCTCAAATTGAGTCACTTTTAAGTAATCTAGCTCTTAAAGCTCCTGCAAGTACTGACAAAGTATCTGCTATTACCAAATAAGTTGGTAGTTATTTTTAATGCTCCCATCTTGGGAGCAACTCTTTGAAGGCTTTGTGATGTTAATCTCAGATGATAAAGCACTCTTGTTTGTACATATTCAAAAAACAGGTGGTACAAGCCTGACTCAATATTTTCAAAATAATATTTCTGACTTAATACTATACCAAAGACACCACTCTCCAATATCAGAAGCAGAGAGTAAATTTTTGTCATATTTCAAAGTTGCATTTGTAAGAAATCCTTATGATAGATTGGTATCTTGGTATCACGCAATAGATAGAAAAAGAGATAGAATAGAGAGTGCAAACTATATGCAAAAGCAAGTCTTAAAAAGAGCAAACAGTTTCAAAGAGTTTATACTAAATTGTGAAGATGTCCAAAGCAAAGTAGGTTGGTTGCCATTTAAGAATAATCAACTAGATTACCTGACAGATAAAAATGGTAAAGTTATAGTCGATTTTATAGGTAGATTTGAGACATATGAAGAGTCTGTTAAGTTACTGTTACATATGCTTGATATGCCAGTAAGTGATATTCCTCATATAAACAAAACAAATCATACAAGATATCAAGACTACTATGACTCTCAGACCAAAGCCATAGTAGCTAAACGATTCGAAAGAGATTTAGAGTTTTTTAAATACAGGTTTTAATTGTATTATTTCCAGTAACTTCCAATAGCTTGAGATATGTTTGTATAACCATCCTGTTTTAATAGCTTAATAAGCCCTGTGTTTATATCTCTTACCATATCTGGACCTTTATATATGAGCAAAGAGTAGAGTTGAATTAATGTAGCTCCCATTTTGATTCTATCATAAGCCTCTTTTGCACTATCTATACCACCTACACTGATTAAGAGTGTATCCCTGTGCAACTCTTTTGCCAAATCTTTGAATAACTCTTTACTCTTTTGAGTAAGCAATTTACCACTGATACCTCCAAAATCTTTGGCATTTGGAGTTAGTGAATAATCTATTGTAGTATTTGTAGCTATTATACCTTTGGCACCAGCTTTGATAGCTACTGTTGATATATCAATAGCATCTTTTGATAGCATATCTGGAGCTATTTTTAGAAGGATAGGTTTATCTGTGATAGAACAACCTATTTTAAATACCTCTTTTATGAAGTTTTCATTCTGTAAATCTCTAAGTCCTGGTGTATTTGGAGAAGAGATATTAATAACTATATATGTACCATAATCTTTGAATGCTTTAAAGAGTATCTCATAATCTTTTAGTGCTTCAGACTCTGGAGTTACTTTGTTTTTGCCTATATTTATGCCTATTGGATAGTCAAAAAATTGTACCTTTTTGAGTTGCTGTATCATATGATAGCTGCCCTTGTTGTTAAAGCCCATTGCATTTTGGATAGATTCCTCTTCAATCAACCTAAAGAGGCGTGGTTTTGGATTGCCATCTTGTGGTTTTGGTGTAACTGTACCAATCTCGGTAAATCCAAATCCAAGTGTCGGCATAGCCTTTATATATTCGCCATCTTTATCAAACCCAGCAGCCAATCCGACAGGATTTGCAAATTTTTTGTTGAATATTGTCTGATTTAATGCTTTGTCATCTACAAAGTACTCTTTTATCATTGCTCTATAGAGTGGTGGACATTTTGATATGAATTTTAATCCAACTCCGGCTATCTTGTGAGCAGTTTCTGGTTCAAACTTAAACAGTATATTTTTAATATTTTGGTATGGAATCAGTGCCATCTTTTCCTCTTTCTATTCATTTCTTAATACATTTAGCGGATCTGTTGAAGCTGCCTTTTTGGCTGGATACAAAGCAGACAGAAAAACTATAATTGTAGTTCCTGCAATTATCATTGTAAAATCTGTAGCAGTCAAATCAACAGGCAAGTGTGTAGTGCCATATACATCTGCTGGTAGTGTAATAATATCAAATGTCTTTAGTATCCAAATACCAATAAATCCCATTACAGCACCAGCAACAATCCCTCCTGTGCCTATAATTACACCAAGATGAAAAAATATCTTTCCTATCTCTTTGCGTGTGGCTCCAAGAGTTCTAAGGAGTGCTATCTCGCTTCTTCTGCTCATAACTGTCATAAGCAAAGATGAGATAATATTTAGTGAAGCTACCAGTATTATAAGCAACAGTACTAAAAATAGAGCTTTTTTCTCCATCTCCATAGCTACAAAGAAGTTACCGTTTTGTTGCCACCACCCCTCTACATCAGCATCATCTGGCAAAAGTTTTGCAATTTTTTCTTTGAACTTCATAGGCTCTTTTACATATATATGAACCCCATCAAATCTATCAGATGGTTTTTTCAGGATTCTTTGAATTGCTTCTTGGGTTGTGTACATAATAGCTTTGTCATAAGCATTGAGACCTGAATTAAATATTCCATCTACCAAAAATCTCTTTTGCAGTGGCATCATACCAAAACCAACAGCTTGTTGTTGTGAAAAGTAGAGTAGTATTTTACTGCCTCTATCAACCCCAAGGATTGAAGTCATATCATCACCTACAATGATACGAAATGTACTGTTACTCTCACTATCTTGCAGTGCTTTAGCAAATATGGGATTGATTGAAGCCTCTTTTTCAAAATCCACACCATATAGTATTCCACCCTGGAGTGAATCATAGTTTTTGGCTATTACCTGAGATGTATAGAATGGACTGATACCAATATCCGGATAAGCTTTGTGGATTTTATCAATTGTAGATTGTCTTACCCCCTTGCCGTATGATACCACTGTGAGTGGATAATTCATCACGAAGAGTTTTTTTTGGAACTCATTTTGTGTACCATTCATTACACCCATTGCTATCATTAGTACCATAACACCAGCAGCAATACCCAAAAAGGCTAAAACTGCTGATATGAATATAAATGGATTTTCACTGTCATATTTGAGGTAGTGACGGACAATCTTATTTATCAATCTATCTCCACTGCGGTAAAACATTATGCCAACATACCCTTTTTAGGACCGCTTTTGCCACAGCAGTTTTTATACTTTTTGCCACTTCCACAAGGACATGGTTCATTTCTTTTTGGTTTTTTTTCAGCTACATAGGGAGTATTTTTCTCTTCATGTAGAGGTTGCTCAGGCTCTTGATACTCATTGCTCATTAACTCTTCTTCATCTATCTCAAGCTCTTCTAGCATTCTTTCAGCAGCTTCTAACTCCTCTTCTGGAGCGGAGAAGTCAAATTGAACTGTATATAGTAGTTTGATAGATTCAAATTTGATTCTTCTTACAAGGTTTTCAAACAGATTATAACTCTCTTGTTTGTATTCGGTTAGAGGATCTTTTTGGTTGTAGCCTCTAAGGCCAATACCGGTTTTTAGTACATCCATCTCATATAGATGTTCTCTCCATTGAGTATCAAGAATTTGTAGTATCAAAATCTTCTCTATCTCTTTTCTCTGCTCTGGATCAAATGGAGACATTTTCTCTTCATAGTACTCTTTGAGCAGTTTTATAGTCTCCTCTTTTATTTGGGAAGCCTCTTTGTCTTTTAGGATAGATATATCTATATCAACACCGGTATATTCTTTTATAAGTGTTGCAAATCTGTCTAAATCATAATCCTCTTTTGGAGTCCCATCAAATATATCTGATTCTTGCAGAATATAATCTACTAACTCTTCTCTATTTTGATCTATTTTGGCACTAATGTCATACTCTGGATCAATTAGTTGATTTCTAAAGGCATATATTGCTTTTCTTTGGTAGTTGGCTACATCATCATACTCTAATATATTTTTTCTGGATTCATAGTGCATAGCTTCTACCTTCTTTTGGGCCTTCTCTACACTGCGGGTTACTAGTTTGGAGTCTATATACTCACCCTTTTCAACGCCTAGCTTACTCATAATAGAGCGAATCTTGTCTCCGCCAAATATTCTAAGTAAATTATCATCAAGACTTAGGAAGAATTGACTCTCACCCGGATCTCCTTGTCTTCCTGAACGACCCCTTAGCTGATTGTCTATTCTTCTGCTTTCGTGTCTTTCTGTACCAATAATTGCAAGTCCGCCAAGCTCTCTGACTTCATCATCTATCTTTATATCAACTCCACGACCAGCCATATTGGTAGCTACTGTAACAGCTCCTTTTTGACCGGCATTTTTGATAATTTCTGCCTCTTGTTCATGATTTTTGGCATTTAGTACATTATGTGGAATTTTTTCTTTTTTAAGTCTTTTGTGTATCAATTCACTCTTTTCTATAGAGGCAGTTCCTACAAGTACCGGTTGACCTTTTTTGTTCAATTCTTTGATTCTGGCTACTACTGCATCTAGTTTCTCCTCTTCGGTATTGTATATGAGGTCATTTTTATCTATACGACGAACTGGTACATTTGTTGGTATTGAGATAACTTCAAGTCCATATATTTGAGAAAACTCGGTAGCTTCAGTTTGGGCTGTACCTGTCATACCTGCTAACTTTTCATACATTCTAAAGTAGTTTTGGTATGTAATTTCAGCCAAAGTCTGAGACTCCTCTTGTATTACAACACCCTCTTTGGCTTCTAACGCCTGATGGAGTCCTTCACTGTATCTTCTACCCTCACTAAGTCTTCCGGTAAATTCATCTACTATTATGATTTCACCATCTCTTACTACATAATCTACATCTTTTTCAAATAGGTGGTGAGCTTTTAGAGCTTGATCCAGATGGTGAACCATAGCTGCATTTTCCAAGCTAAATAGATTATCCACTCCAAATAGCTTTTCTGCTTTCTCAAGTCCCTCTTCTGTCATAACAATTGTTTTATTTTTCTCATCTACTATAAAATCACCCGTCATTCTTTTTGGATCACCAGGTTTTTGTGGTGGTAACTCTTCACCTCTTACCATCTGTTTGGCTATACGGTTGGCTGTATAGTAGAGTCCTGTATCTCTTTGGGTGGGTCCTGAGATAATAAGTGGAGTTCTAGCCTCATCTATCAAGATAGAGTCAACTTCATCTACTATTGCATAGTAGTGATCTCTTTGAACCTTCTCTTCGGCTCTTACTTTCATATTGTCTCTTAGATAATCAAAGCCAAACTCATTGTTTGTACCATATGTAATATCAGCATCATATTGTGCTTTTCTTTGGGAATCTTCATGTATTTCAGATGTAATACACCCTGTGGTATATCCCAAAAATGAGTAGAGTTTACCCATATCTGTAGCATCTCTTTTTGCTAGGTAATCATTGACTGTTACTACATGTACACCTCTGCCAATCATTGCATTTAGTACCACTGCCAAGGTTGCAACCAGAGTTTTACCCTCACCGGTTTTCATCTCGGCAATATTACCCTCATGCAAAACCATACCACCAACCAATTGCACATCATAGTGTCTTAATCCAAGAGTCCTCTTACTGGCTTCTCTAGTAATAGCAAATGAGTCATAGAGTACATCATCCATACTCTTTTTACCACTCTTTACACTCTCTTTGAGTTGATTAAAAGCCTCTTTTAACTCTTTATCACTCATCTTCTCATATTTACCCTCAAGAGCATTTATCTTTTGTGCCCTTTTTAGATACTGTTTTACTTTTCTATCATTTGCTGTGCCAAATACTTTCAATATTGAATCTATCATTTTTGCTACATACCACCTTTTGAAATTGAGTATATTTTATCTAAAATCTATTATTAGTCACCTGATAATGCTCAAATGCTGAGTTTTGTATATGAAAGGTTAGTATAAAAGTATAAATGGTAGTTTAATTACTGATATTATGTAGATGTAATTTTAAAGTGTGTCAGTTTAACAGTTTTACCTGAAATATGCTTGTTGTATTGGTTGGAGGAAAAGTATATTGATATTGGCATATTTCAGGTTGGTTGGAGGTTCGCCTTGAACCTCAAGGCGTGAATTCATTAGAAGGAGGGAGGAATGAATTCAATGGTCGGTTCTGTGTGGTGTTCGTCGGGTTTATCTCTTCCGACAATGTAAGTATAGAGCAGAAAGTATAATAGAAGGTAAATGAGAAATATTCTCTATAAAGATTTTTTCACCTATTTATAATAATTTTAGATTATAAATATATTAATTTCTTATTATAGTATATAGTGAATTTTTGTTGTAAAATATCAAAAAAATTTAATAGGGTATTTTGTGTATAGAGTCAGATTCTTGATAGAGGGTATTGTACAGGGTGTTGGATTTAGACCATTTGTATATAAAGTGGCAAATGAACTTGGCTTGAGTGGCTTTGTATATAATACTTCAAATGGTGTTGTAGTAGAGGTAGAGGGCAAGAGTAGAGATATTTTGAAGTTTGAAGAGTCTTTGTATGACAAAGCTCCTCCACTTGCCAAGATAGATAGAGTATCAAAGGAGTATATCAAACCCCATAAAGACAAAGATTTTGTAATACTGCATTCACACACCAATACTGCTATAGATGGTTCAATAGGTGCTGATATGAGTATCTGTCAAGATTGTATAGAGGAGATGAACAATCCAAACAACAGAAGGTTTGACTATCCATTTATAAATTGTACCAATTGTGGACCAAGATATACAATCATAAAATCTATTCCATATGACAGACAAAATACATCCATGGCAAAGTTTAATATGTGCAAAGAGTGCAAAAAGGAGTATAACAATCCCATAGACAGAAGATACCATGCTCAACCGATAGCATGTTTTGAGTGTGGTCCCATATTGAAGCTGTATATCAAAAGTCAAAATGGATTCAATAGTATGAATTTGCCTCAAACAGATATGATAGCAGAGTGTGCAAAAGCTATAAAAGAGGGTAAAATTGTAGCAATTAAGGGTATTGGTGGATTTCATTTGATGTGTGATGCTACCAATGCAGAAGCAGTAGCAAATCTCAGGGACAAAAAGCATAGACCAACCAAACCTTTGGCTGTTATGGTACCTGATATTGAGTATTTAAAAAAAATAGCCATATTAAATAGAAGTGAATATGAACTTATTACCAATCCACAAAGAGCTATTGTACTGCTGCACAAAAGAGACAACTCCACAGTAGCTTCCAATGTAGCACCAAATATCGGATATATTGGCTGTATGTTGCCATATGCTCCAATACACTATCTGTTATTTAACTATTTGGATATACCAATAGTAGCTACAAGTGCTAATATTAGTGGAGAACCTATCATTACAGATGGTGAATATCTAAGAAGCAATCTTGGCAGTGTAGCAGATATGGTACTAGATAACAATAGAGATATAATAAATGCATGTGATGACAGTGTAGCTATGGTTGTAAACAACAGAGTATTTTGGCTAAGAGTAGCCAGAGGTGTAGCACCATACTATCTACCACTAAAAAGTACAAAATATATACTTGGTGTAGGAGCAAACCAAAAATCTACAATATCACTCTCTCTTGGCAATAAAATAGCAGTATCTCCTCATATAGGAGATTTGGATACTCTTTTATCACTTGAGTATTTTAAACAAACCATAGAGACATTCAAGCAGATATATGAGTATGATACAGATATGATTGTGTGTGACAAACACCCCTCATACCACTCTACAATATGGGCAAAAAAATCTGGTAGAAATATAATCAAACTACAACACCACTATGCTCATATACTAGCAGTTATGGCAGAGTACAATGCAACAGACAGACATTTGGCATTTGCCTGGGATGGTACCGGATATGGTGATGATGGTACTATTTGGGGTGGAGAGGTAATGATAGCAGATATAAAAGATTATGAGCGTATATTATCATTTAAGCCATTTAGATTGTTAGGTGGTCAAAAAGCTATCAAAGAGATAGATAGAGTAGGGATCTCTTTGCTGTTTGATATATACACTTTGGATGAAGTACTGGATATGGATATATCCAAAAGATTGGGTGAATTTAAAGTAAAAACACTATATAAGATGTGGCAAAATGGTTTGAATGCACCTCTTACATCTTCTGTAGGCAGACTTTTTGATGGTGTAGCTTCAATTGGTGGTATATTGAGTTACTCTTCATATGAGGGTGAGAGTGGTATGATGATAGAGGCACTCTCAAGAGATTATATAGACAAAGTTGAAGCATACCCATATCATATAGCAGATAACAAGATAAATATATCCTATGCCCTCAAAGATATAGCAGTACATACCAACAAAAGTATTGCTTTTGCAAAATTTATACTTATGCTCAGAGATATTATAGTAGATACAGCCTCAAACTATCAAGATATGCCAATTATTGTAGCTGGTGGTGTATTTCAAAATAGAACTCTTTTGGAATTGATACTAAAAAGCCCTGTTGCAGACAGACTAAAACTACCCACCAAAATACCACTAAATGATGGCTCTATATCTATAGGGCAAGTGTGGTATGGGATAAATAATTATTAACAATTTAATGCAGATAAACTCTTACTGCTTTAATAGTGAGGCTAAAGCCTCATTTTCTAAATTTTATAGATTGAGTTATAAATTACTTTATATCCTTAATATGCTCTACAAAATCTTTTGGTTTTATAAATCCTACTTGAAGTTTATTTGGCAAATGATTCCCTTTGCTGTCAAAAAAGAGCATATTTGGAGCTCCAAATATCTTGTAGTGCTTTAGTATCTCTTGCTCTTTTGGAGTATTTTTTGTTATATCAATTTGAATAAATTTAAATCTCTTCATAGCCTCTTTTACATCTTTGTGTGGGAATGTAATATGCTCTAATTCACTACAAGCTGCACAGTTTTGTTTGCCAATATCTACAATAACTGGTTTACCCTCTTTGGCAGCTTGGGCAATTTCAGATTGTAATCTTTGTAGTGAGTAACCTCTTCTTTGCTCTATTGGTCTGTTTGATGTAGTAGTACTGGCGACTGTTTTAGTACCAATGAATGGTTCTAATGGATTGATTGGTGAAGAGGCTCCAGCTAATGCACCTGTAAATATAAGTGAACCATACAGTAGCAAAACCCAGGCAATCAATTGTACAAATTTGGCAATGCCGACTCTGTCATTTTGGTTGAATACTCCCATATATACAGCTGAACCCATAAGCAGAAGTGAGAAAATTAGCATAAATACAAATGGTGACAGTATGCCTCTTAGTATATATAGAGCCATCATTAGCATAATTACACCAAATATTTGTGATACTCTTTGCATCCAGCCTCCTGGTTTTGGTACAAGCTTATTGGCACCAATACCAACCAGCAACAAAGGCATACCGGCTCCAATTCCCATAACAAACAGTGATATACCACCAAGCAAGGCATCTCCGGTCATTGAGATAAAGATTATTGCACCACTAATAACTGGAGCTGTACAGGTACCTACAATCAAAGCAGAAAGTGATCCCATAATAGCTGTTCCTACCAACCCTTTGCCCTGGGCATTATCACTGACTTTGGTTAATTTACTCTGCCAAGAAGCCGGAAGTGACAATTCAAAATATCCAAACAGTGAAAATGCCAATGCTACAAACAGAGCTGACATTGGTACAATAATCCATGGGTTATTCATATGTGCTTGTATATCAAATCCCAAAAGTCCGGCTACAACTCCAATCATGGCATATGTAAATGACATACTTATTACATATACAAGTGAAATGAGAAATGATGTAGAGCGTGTTACTTGTCCCTCTTTGTTTGCCTGTTTGATAATAATAGATGAGAGTATTGGAATCATTGGCAATATACAAGGAGTCAAAGCCAGTAGCAATCCTGCTACAAAAAATAGAAGCAGTACAAATATCAATCCCTCATCGGCTAATGCTTTTGCAATTTTGGCACTGTTACCCTCAGCAGAGAGTGAACCTATCTTATCTAAAAAATTCTGCTCTTTTTCACTCTTTGTTATTGTTGTAGTAGTCTGTTTTGGGGTAGCGGTTTGTATATTTTTAATATCTTTTGGTAAAGTAAAATCAAAAGTATAAGTTTGTGGCTGATAACATATACCTGCATCTGAACAACCAGCCAGTGATACTTGGAGTGTAAATTTGTCTGAAGCTATTTTGTTGGCAATTTCTCTTAATGGTATATTGAAGTTCAACTCTCCATAATATACTTTGTCTCCTTCATACTCAGTTGGTTTTGGCATAGGCACATTTAATGGTACCTTTTGGGGTTTAATAATATCAAAGTGCAAATCTTTGGCATATATATGAATCTCTTTTGCCAAATTTATCTTTATGGCAATACTCTCTTTTGTCATATTTGCTTCTACTTTGAAAGCTTCAGATGGTGATAAAAACTTCCTTTGGGTAATACCACCAAATCCGGCACTGCCATAACTGTTTAGTATCATAAACAGTAACGGTATCCATATCAAGACTCTTTTCATATAGTTCTCCCTCATAATTTTGTAATAATTTAAGTTTAGCTATTATTATAACCCAATTATATTTCTGGCTCATTTACCTTTTATAAATTATCTATCATTTTCATTTTAGGATTTTAGGGTACAATCACTACTATTTACTACTATCATTTACAAAATAGGAGAGATTGGTGCATTCTGCCGAAGATATATTCAATTTTAAAGCCACAAGTGATGAGTGTATAAAGTGTGGTAAGTGTATTCCGGTGTGTACTATACACCAGATACATCCGGATGAGACTACATCTCCGCGTGGTTTTATAGATTTGCTTGGAGCATACCAAGATGGCAATTTGGAATTGGATAAAAATGCCAAAGATATATTTGAGAGTTGTTTTTTGTGTACAGCCTGTACAGATGTGTGTCCAAACTCTTTGCCTACAGATATGGTTATAGAAGAAGTTAGATATGATATAGCCCAAAAGTATGGAATAGCCTGGTTTAAAAGAGCATTTTTTATACTACTTCGTCATAGATGGCTAATGGATTTGATGATGAAGCTTGGATATACATTTAAAACCTGTGGATTTGAAGATAAGCCAAAAAGAGGTGGAATGATCCCTCGCTTTAAGATGCCAATTATAAAAAGTGGCAGACTTTTGCCAAGTCTATCCAAAAAGAGTTTTCTAAACAGTTATCCAGAGCATATAGAGTATGGCAAAAATAAAAAGGTGGCTATATTTATAGGATGTTTAGCAAACTACAACTATACAACCATAGGTGATTCACTGCTATATATACTAAATGAGTTGAAAATAGATGTAACTATTCCAAAAGCACAAAAGTGTTGTGCAGCTCCAGCATACTTTACAGGAGATTTTTATACGGTAGAGAAGTTAGCCAAAGAGAATATTGAGTATTTTGAGAGCTTTATAGATGATGTAGATGCAATAATTATACCAGAGGCTACCTGTTCGGCTATGATAAAGCATGACTGGGAGGTATTTTTTAGAAATCGCGGTATGGATATGTGGGCAGATAGGGCAAAGGAGTTGAATAAAAAGATCTATATGGCTACAGAGTGGCTAAATAATGAAACCAATCTAAAAGAGTTGCTAAAATCAAGAGATATAAAGATGCCTCAAACTGTTACTTATCATGATGCTTGTCATGCTAAAAAAGTACAAAACATCTATAAAGAGCCAAGAGAGTTGTTAAATCAAAACTATACTCTAAAAGAGATGAGTGACTCAAACAGATGTTGTGGTTTTGGTGGAGTTACCATGCAGACTGAAAAGTACCATTTGGCTGAACTTGCCGGTAAGCCTAAGGCCAATATGATAAAACAAAGTGGTGCAGATATAGTAAGTGCAGAGTGTAGTGCTTGTAGAATGCAAATTAGTAATTCCTTATATAATGAAAATATTGATGTAGTATTTAAAAATCCGGTAGAGTTGATAGCTCAAGCTTTAAAAGAATCAAAAGGAGAGTAGGTATGAGATTAATTCAAAAAAGCTTAATTGCCTCAATTGCTGTATCACTCTATGGTGCTGGTTATAAACTGCCAGAGCAGTCACTAAATTCTGTAGCTTTAAGTGCAGCATATGTAGCAAATACTAGTGAAGCTGATACATCATACTACAACCCTGCACGAATGAGTTTTTTAGATGATAGTAAC
>JAMOSA010000120.1 GCA_027063325.1 Campylobacteraceae bacterium | reverse complement strand
GTTCTAATGCTATTGGTATCATACCTGCTATTGTTCCAAATGTTGTCATCATTACTGGACGAAAACGAACTTTTATACTCTCCATAGCTGAGTTAAAAGGAGTTTCTTTTTCTCTGTATTTTCGGTAAAAATCAGTTACCAAAATGGTATTGTTGATAACTATACCAAAAAGAAGTAAGATTCCAACCATGCTTGGCATAGAGCTAGGTTTTCCAAAAAGCAACATACCCCATGAAGCACCAATCATTGCAAGTGGTAAGATAAATATCATTATCGTTGCCAATTTTACTGATCGAAAGATTATAATCATCAGTAAAGTATCTAAGATAATACCTATAGCTATCGCTTTTAGTATCCGTTTTGTACTATCATTAATCTCTGAAATATCTCCAGCTTGAGAGAGTAAAAAACCTGAAGTATCTAAGTTTTCCAGTCTATCCTCTGCATCTTTTGTTATGATAGATACAGGTCTTTTTGAGCGATAAGCATTCACATCAATGCTATATAACATTTTATCTCTTTGTATTTTTGCTTGAGTTAATTTATACTCTATTTTTGCAACTGTACTCAAAGGTATTGTACCACTCTTTGTTTGAAGAGGGAACATTTTTAGGCTTTGTACATTTTTAGCAAAGTTATCATCAAGATAGAGTCTTAAAGCCTGTGTATTCATAGATGCAAGATTTCCATTTAGTGAAATAATCTGACCTTTTAGAGGTATCTGCATAGCTATACTAATCGGTGTTAATCCATATGAGAGTGCTTTATTTGTATCTATAATTACATTAGCTTCACTAAAATCACTATTCCAAGAGGTAGATATACTTGTGAGTCCTTGAATATCTTTAATTTTGTCTGTAACTTTTTTAGCCATCTTTGGAAGTTCGCTATAGTCACTTGATTTTATTCTAATATCAAGGGGTGCTTTTATGCTAGATATAGCAGTGGCACCAAAGTCAAAAGCATCTGCCTCTTTTAAGCCTTTTAGTTTATGTAACTCCTCTCGAATATCCTCTTCTATTTGCCAAATTGTTTTAGTTCTCTCAAAGCGATTCACATAGTTGATGGTTATTGTAGCTTCACTAGGTAGATTACCATTCCCTAAAGAGAGTACACCAGCCTCACTACCAAAAGCAACCGAGCTCATTTTAACCTCTTTTTGCTCATCTAACCATCTCAAAAATGGTTTTAGATTCTTGCTTGCTTCTTCCACTGTGTCGTTTGCAGAAAATTTTACATTTACTTTTACTATTCCTGTGTCCATAGGGGGCATAACATCTCGTCCAACAATTGGCATAATATTTTTAACACTAAGTGCTAAAATTATTATAATACCTACTATCAAAAAAGTCTTTCTAAGTTTAGAATGCTTAGCATTTGAAAAATTAAGGATACCCAGATATGGAGCTATTAGACGCCCTATAGTATTTATATACAAACTATCAAAAAATCTTTCAAAACGATTTTTCTTAGTTATCCCATTGCTATAAAGCATACGAACAATGTGTGGTAGAAAAGTAACAGATAATAGATAAGAAACTAAAAGAGCTATCAATAGAGTACTGATAAGTGGACGAAAAATATGCTCAGGAAAACCACCAACAAAAATAAGTGGAAATAAAATTACACTAGTTGATAGTGTTCCAGCAAAGTCAGGAAGTAAAACCTCTTTTGTACCCTCAATAGCTGCGATTTCTGGAGTTTTTCCAAGCTTAGTTATGTGTCTTTCAATGTTTTCAATAATAACAACAGCATCATCAATAAGTAAACCAAGAGAGAGAATAATACCAGTATATACAACTATATTTAACCCACCTCCAAAAAGCCAAATAATTGCCATAGTTCCAAAGAAAACTGCTGGGATTGAGAGTCCAACAGCAATAACAGCACGAATATTTCCAAGAAAAAACAAAAGCACAATCAAAGTATAAATGACTGCATCTCTAAGAGCTTCAAGCATATTTGTATTTGATGTTTGAATCAAATCTCTTTGTGTATCACTAATTTCAAAGTTAATATTTGTATAGATTTGTTGTAACTTTTTCATCTCTGCTCTTGCGGTATTGCTTACATCAAGAACTGAACCACCTGGTGCTCGTTGGATCGCTAAAGCTATCCCCTCTTTAGAGTTTCCAATATAACCAGAAAATCTCTCTTCACTTCCCCATTCAACCTTTGCAATATTACTAAGGCGAAGATTTGGTTTTATAAAAATATTT
>JAMOSA010000119.1 GCA_027063325.1 Campylobacteraceae bacterium | reverse complement strand
CATTACAATAGCTCCATCACTACAATACTCTTCATATGGAGTTGGAAAGTGTACACCAGAGTCTGTATATGTTTTTGAAAAACTCTTTAGGTTACCAAGTTCATTGCTCAAGCTTACCTCTTTGAGTATCATATCACTAAATTCACTGACTACTGCTTCAACTGAATTTTTGGTATATATAGAAAAAAAAGGTGAAAAGAGTCTGTTAAACAGATTTAGTATCTTTATATCTGCTTTTACCTGCTCTACTATACCATATCTTCTAAGTTTTACAGCAACAATTGAACCATCTTTGAGTATAGCCTTGTGAACCTGCCCGATAGAGGCACTAGCAATTGGAGTAGTATTAAACTCTACAAATGGATTACTATCTTTGAAGGCTTCTTTAAATACCTCTTTAAACTGCCACTTTGGCATAGGCGGTATCTCATCATGTAGAGATTTTAATTCATTTAGATATATATCATCAAAAAAATCTGCACGAGTTGCCAATACTTGAGCCAATTTTATAAAACTTGCACCAAGGAGTGTAATCCTAACTCTCAAAAGTTCAGGAGAGAGAGGTTTTAGCAGTAAAAAACTCTCTTTTCTTTTAATAAGCAAAAATATAGTGATAATAAAAGTAAAAATCCACCATACCCTTTTGGGTGAATATCTATATCCCAATATACTACTTTGAACTCTCTTTATCTCTTGTAAGCATCTCTTTTAGCTCATTAATATCCTCTTTTGTAGCCAGTCCCATCTCATCAATAACCTCTTTTATTATTGATTTTAACTCATCTTTAAACTCTTCTTCACTCTCTTTGCCTCTCTCTTTTGCCTCTTGAAGCAGTTTTTGAGCCTCTTCCTTGCTTACTTTCCCCTTATCAAGCAACTCTTGGATATGCTCTTGGGTTTTCTCTTTTGCCAGTAATGCTCCACCAATACCCAAATATACAAGATCTCTTAACATAATATACCTCCTGCCTGGTTTGTATAGATTTTAACCAAAAAGAGTAAATAAGTGATACAGACTCTAAAAACTTTGAGATGTTATACTCTCTATAGTATCTCTATTCCACTCAATAATATCTATTCCCATATCGGTTAATTTATCCGATATATAATCAAAATTACTGTTTGTATTGACAAAAAATACTTTACTACCTGCTGTATTGGCCTCAAGTGCTGTTTGAACAGAGGCTGTAATTACAACAGAAGCTTTTGGTATCAAGTCTATATACTCCTCACTCTCATAAACTGTATCAAACAGATTATTTAATTTATCTTCATATGAAGGAAATATATAATCACCCACTATCAATTCAAATCCACTATCATTAAACTCTTTGGCATATGGAAGCAGTATCATATCTTTGTCACTATCATCGATAAATATTATCTTTTTTGATTTTATTGTATTCTTGGCATCTTTATATCTTGAAGATACCAAAATTTCATCCAAATATAAAATTGGCTCTTCACCCTCTAAAAGATTATCAACACTATCTGTTACTCTGTAAATCTTATCAAAATAGTCTTGGAAAAATTGATACTTATTGCCATACTCTTCATTGGAATCTATAATAACACTATCACCTCTGTTTGTTACTACATTCAAATCCAAAATTGAATCTATTGTCAAAGCCGGTGGCAAGTTTAAATTGCGTGAGTATGCCTGGGCTCTATGATCATTTAATAGTAATCCCATATCATCATCTGCTTTGAATCTCTCATATATAGCTTCTGCTCTTCTTAGGGAATCTAAACTCTTGTTGTTTGTATGTGCATAAATATATATCATATCTTACCCTTTTGTGCCATTTTTATATATATATGTAAAATATCAATAGAAGCTGGAGTAATACCACTGATTCTGGAAGCTTCAAATAGAGTTGGAGGAGTAGCTTTTTGGAGTTTTTCTACTATCTCATTACTAAGACCTTGTACTTTTGTATAATCAAAATCTTTTGGGATTTTAATCTCAAGCATATTTTTCATCTGAGAGATCTGCTTTTGTTGTTTTTGAATATACCTGTAGTATTTAGCTTCAATTATGATTTGCTCTAATACATCTAAAGAGTATTTATTAAAATCTGGCAAAAGTTCTAACAACTTTGGCTTAATAGGCTCTTTTAGTCTAGCTACAATATCTATCCATGCTGTTTTGTCATTTATCTTCTGTTCACCCAAACTATCAAGCATTTGTGAAAACTCTTTGGTAGGTGTTGCGTAATTG
>JAMOSA010000118.1 GCA_027063325.1 Campylobacteraceae bacterium | reverse complement strand
ATCATAAAGTATTGCAGCATCTTCTACAGTCTGGGTAATTGGTCCAATTTGATCTAAGCTTGAAGCATAAGCAGAGAGTCCAAAACGGCTGACTCTTCCATAAGTTGGTTTAAATCCAACCACACCACAATAAGCTGCCGGTTGTCTGATAGAGCCTCCTGTATCACTACCTAATGCTGCTATAGCTTCACCAGCTGCTACTGCAGCAGCAGATCCACCAGAGGAGCCACCAGGTACTCTGTTATTATCATGTGGATTTAGTGTAGGACCATAAAAACTGCTCTCAGTAGTACTTCCCATAGCAAACTCATCCATATTAGCTCTACCCATAGGAGCAAAACCCGCTCTAAGCATATTTTCTATCACTGTTGCATTATATGGTGCTATATATCCTTGTAGTATTCTGGAGCCACTTGTTATACTCCATCCATCTACTTGGATATTATCTTTGATGAGTATTGGAATGCCATCTCCATACTCTTCTGTACCTATATAAGCATTTAAATTACTACTGTTTACTTTTTGTTTGATCTCTTCTTTTAATGCTTCTATCTCTTTGGGAGATTTTTCTAATGCCTCTTTTAGTGTTATCATAAAATCCTACCCTTTTTTATTTTTGTAATACGCTACTATAGCCAATCCTACTCCAATACATACAAATATAAAGAGTATTGAGCTTACTATTACACTATTTGGTACTGGCTGAGTCAAATCAACCATCTATTACCCTCTTACATCTATCACATAAAGTATCTTCTGCTTTGGATACAAATCTCCAACATCTAGGACACTTATGCCCTGAAGCTTTATATATAAAGTACTCTTTATCTATTGCTTTAAATGTAGCCAATCTCTCTTGATCACTTGAGTCCTTAATACCACTTACTACAAACCAATCTTCCAAATCTTTCGAGTTTGTAATACCCATATTGTCAAAATCACCTATAATTTCAACCTCAAGAGTAGATTTGATAACTTTTTCTTTTTTGAGTCTATCAACACTCTCATAGAATGCTTCTCTAATTTCTATAAGAGCCTCTTCATTTAGATTACTTTCAACAGTTGGCAACTCTTCATACTCTATCTCAAATACAGATTTTTTATCCTTTTTCAAAATATCTGGTGCATACTCTATAATCTCATCAGCTGTATATGTAAGAACTGGTGCAATCAGAGCTAACATACTATTTGCAATCAAAGCCATAGTAGTTTGTGCAGTACGCCTTGATGTAGCATCTATACTATCACAATACAATCTATCTTTACATATATCCATATAGATACCACTAAGCTCATTTGTCAAAAAGTGGTTAAGTAGTGCATAACCTCTCAAAAATTCATAGTTATCAAATGACTCTTTAACCTCATTGAAAACCTTTGAAGCTTTAGAGAGTATCCATCTATCAAGTTCACTACTGCTATCTAAATCTGCAAACTCTTTCAAGTCATTGATATTTGCTAAAAGAAATCTAAATGTATTTCTAATCTTTCTATATTGTTCTGAAGTCTGCTTTAAAATATTATCACTGATTTTCAAATCACTTTGATAATCACTTAGTGCTACCCAAAGTCTCAATATCTCTGAACCATACTGCTTGGTAACCTTTTGGGGTGCTACTACATTACCTCTGGATTTTGACATCTTTTCACCCTTCTCATCGACTGTAAAACCATGAGTTAGGATAGATTTATAAGGAGGATAGGCATTAATAGCACAACTAAGCAGTAATGAACTTTGGAACCAACCTCTATGCTGATCACTACCTTCTAGGTACATATCAGCAGGAAAATTACCAGCATCATAATTTCTACTCTTTAGTACTGCATTCCATGTAGATCCACTATCAAACCATACATCCAAAATATCTGTAACTTTTTCCAAATCATCAGGATTATATCCACTGCCTGGATAAAGAAGCTGACTAATATCCCTATCATACCAGGCATCACACCCTTCTATCTCAAAGATACCAGCTACAAAATTTAGTACTTTTTCATCTAAAATAACCTCTTTGGTCTTTTTATTACGGAAAAATGCAATTGGTACCCCCCATGTTCTTTGGCGGGAGATACACCAATCTGGTCTTCCCTCTACCATAGAACGCAATCTGTTACTACCCCAAGATGGATAGAATTTGGTCTCATTAATACCCTCAAGAGCCAACTCTCTAAGACTCTTTTGGCTACCTTCTGGCTCTTTGTCAATAGATATAAACCACTGCT
>JAMOSA010000117.1 GCA_027063325.1 Campylobacteraceae bacterium | reverse complement strand
CCAAAAAACAGACTTCAAATAGGCGGTACTACAACCTCATTTGGCGGAACTACACGGTTTTTTTATGACAGTGACAAGCTTAAAGTCAAAATCAACGGCTTGAGACTGGCTAGAGTAATGCAGATAATCAAAGAACCAAACTACACAAAAAACAGTTCTATAGATGGTAAAATTACTCTAGCAAGTGTCAAAAAACTAAATGGAACTTTCAACTTTTATGGCAAAGGTGAACTTGACAGTGACTATATAAAAAGACATAACGGTATAGATCTTTCTGACTTAAAGAGATTCAAATTTGGTATAGATGGTAAAATGGCAAATATGAATATCAAAGCCCTTGCAAATCTTGAACTTGGAGCAATCAAACTAAAAGCAACAGATATTACATACAGTACAATAGCAGGAGCTTTGCAGAGTAACTACAAACTAGTTATAACAAATCTATCAAAACTCTCAAAAGTTGCCAATATACCTCTATCAGGTACATTGGGAGTTGATGGAAAAATCGCATATCTGTCACCAAGAGATTATTTCAGAATAGACGGAAAGTCAAAAAGTTTTGGTGGAGATACAAACTTTATATACCAAAATGATAAATTGACACTGACACTAAAGGGTAATGATCCAAATCAATGGGCAAGGAGATTAGCTCAACCACAACTCTTTAACAAATCTCTAATGAATTTGGAGTTGAAGATGGATTCAATAAGTGCTCAAATGGGTACGCTATCTCTCTCTCTTGGCGGATATTTGGATACTGCTGTCATAAAAAGAGAATTTAATACCAATCTTGGCAAGAGATTCAGCTACAGACTAAACAGCAAAGGCAGACTATCAGCCGGTGAGTTTATGGCAAATGCAAAACTAGATACATCTATGGCCAAAATTGATTTCAAAAAGCTTATTATAGATCTGCAAAGCTCTACGCTAGATGGTGATTACAAACTGCTCATACCAGATTTGAAAAAACTGCAGCCACTCACGACAAAAACATACAGAGGCAAAATGGATATTGACGGAAAGATTCAATATAAAAATGCTTTGGCTATAAATGGACACTCAAAAGCATGGGGTGGCAGAGTAGATTTTCTACTAAAAGACGGCTCTAAACTACAAGCCAAAATGGGTGGTATCAAATGGGAAGAGTTGATGTTTACTTTGGGTTATCCAAAGCTGTTGAATGCAACAAGTGAGGGTGATATAGATTATGATATTAGCAAAAGCAAAGGCAACGTGAAGTTTACACTTGATTCTATGAGCTTTATAAAGAGTGATTTGACAATGGTAATTGGTACTTTGCTAAATTATGATTTGACAAATGAATTCTTCCAAAGAGCAGTATTTACATCAAATATAGTAAAAAACAAAAACTACTTCGATTTTAGAGTAGAATCAGACAGACTCAAAATTACTATAAACAGAGGAGTAATAGATACTCTAAAAGATAAAATTGATGCCATAGTAGTAGTCGATGCCGGTGATAATATCTATAAAGTCAAGCTCAAAGGCAAAATATCACACCCAAAAATTACACCAATACTGACTGATGCACTAAAAAACAAAGTGGAAAAAGAGGCAGGTAAATTGATACAAAAGACAAAACTGCCAGATGAGATTAAAAATACTCTGCCCAAAATATTACCTGGTATGCTTCCAAGTGACAATAAACAACCAGCATCAACAGTACCACTGTTTTAGGAGAGATAATGGCATATATAGATTTGTATGATATAGATAAGCAGTATGATGTAAAGCTGATATTCAAACAGATGAATTTTCACCTCGAAGAGGGTGAAAGAGTAGCAATAGTGGGTGCAAATGGATGTGGTAAATCGACACTTATGAAGATTTCTGCAGGAGTTGAAGAGCCAGATAGTGGCAAAAGAGTTATAGATAGATCTATAGAGATTGGATTACTGTTGCAACAACCGATATTCAAAGAAGGGCTTACGGTATATCAGGCAATTGAAGCTGAATTAAAAGAGTTGAAAGAGGCTCAAAAAAAATATGAAGAGTTGAGTAATGCCATAGCAAATGATCCACAAAATAGAGCTTTGCTAAAAGAGCATGAAAAGCTTACTGCATTTTTGGATCACCATAATGCATGGGATTTAAACTCCAAAATAGAAAGAGTACTCCAAGAGTTTCAACTAAAGCAGTATGAAAACAGGCTTGTAAGTACACTCTCTGGAGGTGAACAAAGAAGAGTTGCATTAGCTTCACTAATACTAAAAAAACCTGATGTTTTAATGCTTGATGAACCTACAAACCATCTTGATGTATATATGGTTGAATTTTTGGAAGATATTTTGCTCAAAGAGAAATTTACACTTCTGTTTATATCACATGACAGATATTTCATAGACAAAATTGCCACAAGAATTGTAGAAGTAGAAGAGCATAAGTTGGTAAGTTACAAAGGTGGATATGAACAATTTTTACATCAAAAAGAGCAAAGATTAGAGGCTATGCAAAAAGAGCATGAGAATCTTATTAGGCTACTCAAAAAAGAAGAAGAGTGGCTAAGTAGAGGGGTTCAAGCTAGACAAACCAGAAATCAAGGCAGAAAAAAGAGAGTATTTCAACTAAGAGAAGAGGCAAAAAAGAATCCTGCCATAATACGAAAGATAAAAATAGAGTTAGAAAGAGAAAAGAGAAGTTGGAAGGGTGAAAAGGGCTTTAGCAAAAAAAAGATGCTGTTTGAAATATCATCACTCTACTACTCAATAGGAGATAAAGAGTTAATCAAAGATTTCAATGCAAGAATTTTGCAAAGAGACAAAATAGCAATAGTAGGTCCAAATGGCAGTGGTAAATCTACACTTCTAAAACTTCTACTTGGCAAACTAAAACCAGACAGAGGCACAATCAAAAGAGGTGAAGCAACAATAGGGTATTTTGATCAGCACAGGGAGATGCTAAATGACAATCACACTCTAATAGAGACATTCTGTCCTGATGGAGGAGACAGAGTAATGGTAGAGGGTAGAAATATGCATGTATTTGGATACCTCAAAACATTTCTCTTTCCAAAAGAGTACTTAGATAAAAAAGTGGGTCAATTAAGTGGCGGAGAAAAAAACCGTGTGGCTTTAGCACTTTTGTTTACAAAACACTATGACTGCTTGATACTTGATGAACCTACAAATGATTTGGATATCCAAACAATAAATATACTTGAAGAGAAGCTTTTAAACTACCAAGGCTCTGTAATATTTGTAAGTCATGACAGATACTTTGTAGATAAAATAGCACAAAAGCTGTTTATACTAAAAGGAGATGGCAATTTTGAAGAATCCTTTACTGCATATAGTGAATATCTGGAGATAGAAAAAGAGTTAAAGAGTATCCAAAATTATGAAAATGAGATAAATAAATCAAAACTTTCTACCTCTCAACCAAAGAAAGTAAAAAAGAAACTTAGTTACAAAGAGCAAAGAGAGTTAGAGATTTTACCAAAAAAGATAGAAGAGCTAGAGAGTAAAATTGATGAGTTAAATAGTTGTCTTTGTAATCCCCAGTGCTACAATCAAAAGGGTTTATCTGTTGTTGGAGAAGAGTTATCCAAAGTAGAAAAAGAGTATGAAAAGTTGAGTGATATATATCTAAATCTGCTTGAAAAAGAAGAAGAGTTAAAAAATAATTAATCTCAAATAATATTTAATTATCTAAGAATTTTTATCTATTAATAAAATTCGGGGGAATACCTCAAATTCTTGTTACAAAAAGCTTCTCTTTTAAGCTGATATGGACTCTAAAATTGATTAATACTATTCTTGATATTTTAATTTTAGGTATAATACACTCTTGTCAAAATTTTACTTTTGATCTTTTTAAAGGTTATATTAATTATGGAAAATGAATTAGGCAAATTAGATTTTCAAATCACTCTTAATGATATAAACAGTTCTTTTTATCCTTCTGATATAAAAAAAGGATTTGAACTCTATCAGGCAAATAGAGTATTAGATTTGGAATTTTATGTAGTAAATTCCGAAAAACTCTTTATAGAATCCAGAGTTAAAGGTAGTAGAGGATCTATATATAATCAAGAGATTGACATAGAGATAGATGATGAGGGTTCGATATTGATAGATTCTGTATGCTCTTGTCCAGTAGAATATAACTGTAAACACTCAGTAGCTGTATGTTATGAGTTGTTAAACGGTATGAGTAGTACTCTCTCTGGTAATGAGTACTACTGGCTGGAACAGTTACTGAGCCTATCAAGCAATACAAAACCACAAATAGACTTAAATGATAAAACAGAATATAGAATAAATTATAGAATAAATTCAGACAATTCAAAATTTAAAAATATTTCAATATATAAAGCAAAGAGACTCAAAAATGGTTCATATAGCAAAGGAGCTAAAATATCATCAAATGAGTTGGAGATAATGTTAGCAACACTATTTAAGTATGAATATCTAACAACTGAAGATATAATCATACTAAATCTATTATTTTTACTTGAAATACAAATAGATACAAATCATAATATACTCCAAGGAAATATAGGAGCAGAACTATTAAGAAGAGTAGTTAAAACAGGCAGAGCATACTATCAAGACAATAAAGAGCCTCTAAAGTACAGTGATACAAAATTGACAGAAGATTTTCAATGGGTAAAAGATGAAAAAGGCAAATATATATTAAAATCAGATAATATAGATATAGAGCATCTATTTATGACAGAACCTCCATTTGTAATACTACCTCAGGAGAATAAAATATATGAAGTAGATACAAATAAGCCTACCAAACTTATTGAGCATATGTTAAAATCACCATCAATAGATGAAGAGGATCTAAAAGAGTTTGTATCAAAAAACTTGGATCTAATTAGCAAAACCACTATTCCTCTGCCTGATAATATTGTAGATATTCAATATATAGATACAACACCAATACCAAAATTGATAATTATCCAAAGTGAAAACAGATTTTGTATTGAGTGTAAAATATCATTTTTATACGATTCAATAGAGGTTGGAGCAAAATTTAGTCCAAGAAGTAGAATTAGGGATAATAATAATATATATTCAATACTTAGAAAAAAGGATATTGAACAAGGGTATATAGATAGTTTAAGCGAATATGATCTTTATATAATTGATGAAGAGAAATATATATTTAAGACAGCAATCTCTTCTAAAGAGCAAGATAATATTGAAGCTGTAAGAAAATTTTTGGAAGAGTCTATACCCAAATTAAAATCAAGTGGATGGATAATAGAAAAAGAAGAAGTTGAAGAGTATAACTTCAATTATGTAGCAGATATAGAAGCCCAAAGCAGTTTTAGTGACAGTAATGGTTGGTTTGAATTATCTTTCAATTTGGATATAAATGGTAAAAAGTATCCTCTTGTACCAATTGTATCTACACTTTTACATCAGTATGATTCACCCAAAGAGTTGCCTGAGTATATAAATTTGAGTATAGAAAAAAATCAATTTGTACATATAAAATCTGAATTATTAAAACCTATCCTCAAAACACTTTATCAACTATTTGACAATATAGCAAAAGATGGCAAGAGCTTAAGAGTAGATAGATTTAATGCCCATCTTGTAGAGCCTATGGAAAACAGTATTGTAGAGTGGAAAAGAGGATTTGAACTAAGAGAATTGAGCCAAAAACTTAGAAGTTTTACAGGTATCAAACAGATAAAGCCATCTAAAAATCTAAAAGCTACTCTTAGAGAGTACCAACTATTTGGTATCTCCTGGCTTACATTTTTAAAAGAGTATGGTTTTGGAGGAGTACTGGCTGATGATATGGGACTGGGCAAAACTCTTCAATCACTTGCATTTTTACAATACCAAAAAGAGCAAAATGCAACAGAGTATAATACAACTCTTGTAGTTGTACCAACCTCTTTGCTTAGTAACTGGAGAGATGAAATAACCAAATTTACACCAAACCTTACTTTCACCATACTCTATGGTACAAACAGAGAAGATACATATGAGAATTTGAGTAATTACGATATTGTAATTACAACTTATAATATTGCTCTTAATGACTATAAGATATTATCAAAAATTACATTTGGTGCTATTATATTAGATGAAGCCCAAAAAATAAAAAATCCAAAAGCAAAAATCACTCAAGCTATTAAGAATCTAAAGGCAAAACACAAATTGGCTCTTACTGGTACTCCCATGGAGAACCACTTAGGAGAACTTTGGTCTATATTTGACTTTTTGATGCCCGGATTTTTGGGTACTCAGACAACTTTTAACAAACTCTACAAAAATCCTATTGAAAAGAGTAATGATATAAATATATCAAACAGACTCAGAGCAAAAATTGCACCATTTATGCTAAGAAGAACCAAAGATGAAGTACTCAAAGAGTTACCAGAAAAGATAGAAATGATAAGAAAAGTACCATTTGGTTCAAAACAGGCTATATTGTATGAAAATGTTAGACTTACAATGGAAAAAGCAGTAAGAGATGAGATAGCCAAAAAAGGATTGGCTCGTTCACATATAATGATACTTGATGCTCTTTTGAAACTCAGACAAGTTTGTTGTGATCCTCAGCTACTGAGTATAAATACAATAAAAAAGACAGAAGAGTCAGCAAAGAAAGAGATGTTTTTTGAACTTGTAGAAGAGCTTATAGATGAGGGGAGAAAAATACTGGTATTTAGTCAATTTACTTCAATGCTTGCAATTTTAGAAGATGGATTGAGACAAAAGGGTATTAAATACTCAAAATTGACAGGAAAAACACGCAAAAGAGAAGAGGCAATTGAAAAGTTCAAAGAAAAAGATTGCAATATATTTCTAATTAGCCTCAAAGCAGGTGGAGTGGGACTCAATTTGGTAGAAGCAGATACAGTAATACATTATGATCCATGGTGGAATCCTGCTGTTGAGAATCAAGCAACAGATAGAGCATACAGAATTGGTCAAAATAGAAGTGTATTTGTATATAAACTTATTATTGAACACTCAATAGAGGAGAAGATACTACAACTACAAGATAAAAAGAGTAATTTACAAAATGGTATTTACAGCAAAAATAGTACCAAAGATGGCAAAAAACAGATAGATCCAAAAGAGTTATTAGAGTTACTTCATCAATAAATTTTACAAATAGCAAAGTAACACTATATTGAATTAACTCTCAAAATTATCTGAAAATGTAATATATAGATATAAAAAGTGCTAAAATAGTACAAGAGTTTGAATAGTCAATTTGGAGGTAAAGATATGATAATGAAGGGTAAAAGAGGTATTGTACTTGGTATTGCAAACAAAAAATCAATTGCTTATGGAATAGCAAAAGCGTGTAAAGAGCAAGGTGCAGAGTTGGCAATAACATACCTAAATGAGAGATTTGAGAGAAAACTCAAACCAATAGCAGATGAGTTGGAGTGTGGAGAGAGATTCTATCCTTGTGATGTAAGCAAACCACAAGAGATCAAAGCCCTAAAAGAGTCATTGGAAAAAGATTTTGGCAAAATTGATTTCTTGGTTCACTCTATAGCCTTTGCACCAAAAGAGGGTCTTAGCGGTCACTTTGTAGATATTCCAAAAGAGGCATTTAATGTAGCTATGGAGATATCTGTATATTCATTTATAGAACTTGCCCAGGTACTAAAGCCTATTATGAATCAAGATGCTTCTTTGTTGACGCTATCTTATTATGGTGGAGTCAAATATATACCATCATACAACCTTATGGGAGTAGCCAAAGCCGCTCTTGAGATGAGTGTAAAGTATATGGCTGAAGATTTGGGAAGAGATGGTATCAGAGTCAATGCTATCAGTGCCGGACCTATTAAGACATTAGCAGCTTCTGGTATTGATGACTTTAGTTTTATGCTCAAGTGGAATGCTGTCAACTCTCCACTAAGAAGAAATGTAACTATCCAGGATGTAGGCAACAGTGGTATGTACCTACTAAGTGATCTTAGTCGCTCTGTAACTGGTGAGATACACTATGTGGACAGTGGATTCAATATAATGGGTATGCCGGCAATTGAATTTGATGAAAATGGCAAAACCGAAATTGCATGGAAAGATTGCTAAGGTATGCAGAGTAAAAGTTATCAGGATAAAAAGAGATTCTTTGATGGTATCTTGACTATATATGGCAGACAGGCAGTAGCTGAAGCATTATCAGATACTACCATAAAGATATACAAACTGCATCTAAGCAGTAGTAACAAACCTGCAAATATACTAAAAGAGATAGAGTCTATGGCTCTTTCTCGCAATATCCCAATAGAGTTGCATGATAAAAAGGCTCTCTCAAGGATATCAAAAAATGCCAGACAGGATCAGGGTGTAGCACTGGATATCATAATGACAAACTATACAGATACTACAAATTTTTTATCACAATACAAAAGCTACAAACTGTTGGCATTAGATGGTATCACCAATCCACAAAATACAGGTATGATAATACGCTCTGCTACAGCCGGAGATATAGATGCAGTCATAATCCCTACAAAAGGTACAAGCTCTATAACACCACTGGTTATAAAAGCAAGTGTAGGTACTTTGTTTAAATTACCTGTAATCAGGACTCAAAACTTGGTCCAGACTCTAAAAGAGTTTTTGGATGATGATGCTACATTGTACAATTTGAATGTAAAAGCCAAGGAGAGTTTGTTTGATACCAAAATATCTGACAAAAGTATATTTGTACTTGGAAATGAATCAAACGGAGTATCTAAAGAGGTAGCAGATATTTGCAACAAAGAGATAAAAATCCCAATGAACAGAGGTGTAGAATCACTCAATGTAGCAGTTACAGCCTCACTCTTGGCATTTTGTAGATAGAAAAAATTTTCTTCAACTTCCCTCCCCTTCTTATGGGAAGGGAGTATATATCAGTATTACTCTACTCTTGTTACTATCTTATCACCATCTGCATCAAATATTACCTTGTCACCCTCATTTAGTGAACCCTCAAGGATCATTTCAGCAAGTCTATCTTCTACAATCTCTGCCAAAGCTCTTTTTAACGGTCTTGCTCCATATATCGGATCAAATCCTGCTTTTGCAATCAATGCTTTTGCACTATCTGTTAGAGTAATGGTAATATCTCTCTCTTTTAGTTTACTCTCAATACCTCTAAATAGTACATCTACGATCTTGACTATCTGCTCTTCTCCAAGAGGATTAAAGATAATCAAATCATCAAGTCTGTTTATAAACTCAGGCTTAAAGTAATGCTTGAGTTCATCTCTTACAGCTTTTTCTCTATCTTCTGGATCTTTAAACTCCATAATCTTGTCACTTGCAATATTTGAAGTGAGTATGATTATAGTATTTTTAAAATCTACTGTTACACCCTTGTTATCAGTAAGTCTTCCATCATCCAGCACTTGCAATAGTATATTAAATACATCTGGATGAGCTTTTTCTACCTCATCAAAGAGTATTACACTATATGGCTTTCTTCTAACAGCTTCTGTCAATTGTCCACCCTCTTCATATCCTACATACCCAGGAGCTGCTCCTACCAATCTACTTACAGAGTGCTTCTCCATATACTCTGTCATATCAATCCTAATTAGTGACTTCTCACTGTCAAACAAGAATTTTGCCAAAGCTTTTGCTGTTTGGGTCTTACCAACTCCAGTAGGTCCCAAGAATAGGAAACTTCCTATTGGTCTATTGTTGTCACTTAGACCAGCTTTATTTCTTTTGATTGCTCTTGCTACTGCTTTTAGTGCCTCATCTTGACCTACCACCTCTTCTCTTAGGTGATCTTCAATATGTAATACCTTCTCTCTTTCACTTTGTAGCATCTTATTAACTGGTATTCCTGTCCACTTGCTTACAATTGTTGCTATCATCTCTTCATCAACAGCATTTTTGAGCAAGGTACCAGCCTCTTGCATCTTCTCCCACTTGTTGTTTAACTCTTCAAGCTCTCTCTCAAGTGCTGGGATTTCACCATACTCAATCTCTGCTGCTTTATTGAAGTTGGCTTCTCTTTTTGCAAATTCGGCTTCTCTTCTTTTCTCTTCAATCTTTTGTTTAATATCTGCAATAGAGTTAAATATCTCTTTTTCTGTCTCAAACTGAGCTTCAAGTTGTCTCTTTTGTTCTTCGAGATTTGCCAACTCTTTTTCTATCTCTTTGATTCTCTCTTCATTTTTGGCTGTAAGCTCCATCTTTAGAGCCTCTATCTCTACTTGCAATCTTTGTATCTCTCTTTTTACTTTTGCAAGTTCAAATGGTTCTGATTCTATTTGCATCTTTAACTCTGCTGCTGCTTCATCTATAAGGTCAATAGCCTTATCTGGCAAATATCTATCTGTAATATATCTATTTGAGAGTTTTGCAGCTGCAACCAATGCACTATCTAAAATTTGAACATTGTGGTGAGCTTCAAGTCTCTCTCTAAGCCCTCTTAGAATTTGCAATGCTTCATCTATATTTGGCTCATCAACCTTTACAGGCTGGAATCTTCTTTGCATTGCAGCATCTTTTTCAAAATACTTTCTATACTCTTTTAAAGTTGTCGCTCCAATTGTATGCAATTCACCACGAGCCAACATTGGCTTTAGGATATTTGCTGCATCCATGCTACCTTCACTGGCACCCGCTCCAATAATTGTATGAATCTCATCTATAAAGAGGATAATATTGCCATCTTTTTTGACCTCTTCAATAACTGCTTTTAATCTATCTTCAAATTCACCTCTATATTTTGCACCTGCAATCAATGAACTCATCTCAAGTTGAATGAGTCTTTTGTTTTGCAGACTCAAAGGTACCTCTTTGTTTACTATTCTTTGTGCAAGTCCTTCTACAATTGCAGTCTTACCAACACCTGGTTCACCAAGTAATA
>JAMOSA010000116.1 GCA_027063325.1 Campylobacteraceae bacterium | reverse complement strand
GAATCTGCATTGTTCTTTGGATCTCTTCATCTCTGCCAATTACAGGATCAAGTTCTCCATTTTTAGCCTTTTGAGTCAAATCTACTCCATACTTCTCCAGTGACTCCAACTTCTCATCATCTGTTTGAGACTCTATAGATTTGCCACCACGCATAGCCTCAAGAGTCTTTTTCAATTCCATCAAATCTACATATTTACCTATTGTATCTTTGATAAACGGCTCTTCAAGGTTGGCTATAATCCAGGCATCTACACTCAGATACTTATCACCGTTTGCAGCCATAACACCCTCTGCATTTTGCAGTGAGCGAACTGCATTCATACCTATTTTTATATTCTCTTTTGTAACTGTACTGGCTGTTGGCAGTTTCTTGGCTTGACTGGATACATCAAGCTCAATTGCACTCTTGTCAACTCCCATTTTGTTGAGTACTTGATTTAATACTGAAGAGCTGTTTGTCAAAAGCCCCCATACTATATGCAAAGGATCAACTTCCGGATTTTTATTGTGCAAAGCCAACGATACAGCTGACTCCAGTGTTTGTGTCATTTGATGAGTTAGTTTCTCTAAAATATTATTGCTCATATTCACTTCCTCCTGATATTTTATTCAATTTACCATTTTGTTAGCAAAACTATACACTATAATACTATATATTAATGCAACTCAAGTTACATTAGTCAAATTTTATACAAAAAATTTAATTATTTTGCTATAAAGCTAAAAAACTTTATAAACTTTACGACAAATTGTTTCAAAAGAAGATGGTTTTATCTATATAAATCAGATATTTGAGACACTACCTACTGACATATAACAGCTATTAATAAGATTATATGTATTATTCTACTATACTAAATATTTGATTATCAAAAAGGGAGAGTATGCCAAAGGGTATTATAATAACCGGTTTCCACCGTAGTGGCACATCATCTTTAGCTCAAGAGTTACACAGTGCCGGTCTGTTTATAGGATACAATCTAATGAAGGGTGGATTCTCAAACCAGGATGGTCACTTTGAAGATTACTCTTTTGTCAAAATAGATGAAAAAATTTTTAGTGCAAACAAATTGGAGTGGGATACTATAGATATACCCAAAAAGCTAACAATTACTCCATACCACCACAAAAGAATGCAAAACCTTGTAGCCCAAAGAGAATCAATAGGCAGTAACTGGGGCTTTAAAGATCCAAGAAGTATATTACTACTTGAAGAGTGGAGTGAAGTGATAAAAGATTATATTGTAGTAGCTGTTTACAGACACTATGATCAAACAGTGGCTTCACTCAAACAAAGAGCATCTCAATATATAGTCTATGATAAAAAAAGAGATATAAAATTGTGGCAAAACCCAGATTATGGTTATAAAATGTGGATAGAGTACAATCAGCGTCTGATAGATTTTGCAAAAAAGAGTAAAAGGGTAGTAATTGTATCTCATGAAGCATTAATTGAGGGTTTTGATATTGTTGCAGAGTTAAATAACAGATTTGGATTAAATTTACAAAAAGAGAGAAAAAGAAGTATCAAAAGGTACATTAGAAGCAAACACGTCTCTTCTTATATCCCCAACAATCAATTGCTTTTAAAATTGCAAGATACATTAAACTCTTTGCAACAACTCTCCATAGCTCCTATCAAAGAGTCTTTGATGCCAAAACTATCAACCCCTCCAAAAGAGAGTATAGATAAGTTGCAAAACAAACTCATGGAAGTATCAAAAGAGAACTTGGACTCAAACCAACTACTAAAAAAGATACAAAAATTCAAAGAACCAAAAAATAAAACACTGTTTGTAGCTAATTATATGAAGATATTTCAAGAGAGTGCTTCAATTGAATCTTTGCTACATCTGCTCAAAGATACAGACTCAACAGAAGCTATATTACTAAAATCAATAATATACACAAAACTAAACAAAAAAGATTTGGCACTACAAATACTAAACAGTTCAAATCAGACAGAAAATCCTGCAATTCAAAAAGCAAAAGCATCTTTGCTAATTGCTATGGGAGAAGATAAAGAGGCTCAAGATATATTAGATATGATATATGATGAGTCAAATCCATATATGGTATTGACAAAAGCCCATATTGCATTATATAGATGCCAATATGACAAAGCCAAAGAGTTATATGATACTGCCTTGAGATTATCTACAAACAATATGCCAAAGGATATAGATTTTGCAATAGGAGTGGCAATAGAGTGGGCAAATACTCTGTTTTTTGAACTTGATACAAAAGCAGAAGAGTTTGATAAGTATTTTGAAGATATTATTCAACAATACCCCTCATACAACAGACTAAAAAGTGTATATAGATGGTTCAAACAACCCTCAAACCTAACAGATGAAGAGATAAAAAGAACAAAAAAAGAGTTAAAAAATGATAAAACCTTATACAAAAGAGTAAACAATCTGCTACAAAAACTACCAAAAGAGTATCAAAATGAGTTTGCATACTATACACATAAAGCTATAGAACAACTTTTTAAGCAAAATGCAGAGTTTGAAGTATCATATCCTATTATATCATTTGTAGTTGATGGCAATCCAAAACACTACTATGAAGCAGAGTTACTGTTGCTATCTATTGAGAAATTTACACAAATTCCCAAAAAAAATATTGTAGTACATACAACAAACAGAGTATCAAAAGAGTTTTTGAATATACTCCAAAATAGTGGTTACAAGCATATAGAGATTGAACCATATTTAGACAAGAAATATTGCAACAAGATACAACAGTTAAATAGCTTTACAAAAATCGCAGATATTGAACAGTACTCTATAGTACTATTAGATTGTGATACCATAGTGCTTCAAAATTTGCCTATGGTTACAGATGGATTAAGAGCCAAAATTGTAGATGCACCAAACCCTGCAAATGAGACTATAACAGAGATTTTCAAAAGAGCAAATATCAAACTACCACCTTTGGTTGAGACAGATTATGATCTAAGAGGTGGCAAAGTAGTCTCAGGATACTACAATGGAGGCTTTTATGCAATATCAGGCAACTATATAGA
>JAMOSA010000115.1 GCA_027063325.1 Campylobacteraceae bacterium | reverse complement strand
ATACTTTGTCATATAGCTGGTAAGATGAGAATGCACTATATCAAAATCCTACCAGGAGATAAAGTAAAAGTAGAACTTACTCCATATAGCCTAGATAAAGGTCGTATCACATTTAGATACAAATAATCTACATTAACTACTTAGAGCTTGAAGCCAAAGGCTGATGGCTCTTTTTATACATTATTAAATTTCTTTTAAAGCTCTTTGAGCTTGTTCATCAGTAATAGATCCTTCTAAAAATTGTCTTTCTATCTTTTTGGTTTTATCTAATAGATACTCTTGTAAATCTTTGGTATTGACTCTCTCTTTGATTACTTTCTCCATCTCATCAAATTGAGGGTAAAAAGATAAAAAATCACCTCTAACTTCACTGTGCTTCCATGCACCTAGTTGAGTTTTTCTATCTACGCCATCAGCAATAATGACTTCTCTACCTATGCTATCTTGACCGAAGTATTGATCATACTTGTGAGCTTCTTGCTCCATTGTAGTAGTAGGATAACCATCATCCTTTTCCATATCTCCTACAAAGTTTGTTATAAGATAATAAAATCCTATACCAACAGCAACAAAGGTTATAAAACTTTTATCCATTTAATGCTCCATTTTATATAATTGGTTGATATTATACTATAATATAATAGCAGAAAAATAATAATTTCTTAAATTACCCCTTTACAAAAAGTGTCCCATCTGCTCTTTTTTGGTTTTAAGATAATCTTTGTTATATTTGTTTGGTTTGATTATGATGGGTATCCTTGCAGTTATCTCAATATCTTTGAGATTTTCTATCTTGGATGGATTGTTTGTAAGAAGTTGAAGTTTTGAGATACCAAAATGTTTGAGTATGAACTCTACTATCTCATAAGTTCTCTCATCTGCACGAAAACCAAGCTGATGGTTTGCCTCTACAGTATCAAGCCCTTTATCTTGCAAAGCATAAGCATTGACTTTGTTCAGTAACCCTATATTGCGTCCTTCTTGTCTGTGATATATCAGCATACCACCCTCTTGATATATCTTCTCTAGTGCAAAGTCAAGTTGCTCTCCACAGTCACATTTGAGTGAACCTAGAGCATCACCAGTAAGGCATTCAGAATGCACTCTTACAAGTGGTTTATCAAGTGTAGAGAGATTAGAAGTAAATATAGCTAAATGTTCTTTGCATATATCTATCTCTTTGAACGCTTGTATCTGAAATGTACCATGTTTTGTTGGTAAGGTTGCTATATTTGATATCTCTATATTTTTCATAGCCAAATTATACAGAAAATATTGTAAAATATGCCAGTTTATTTGAAAGGTAGCTTATTATGTTTCCAAGATTTAGAAGAAAACGCATAAATCCACACTTAAGAGATTTGCTCCAAGAAACCCATCTAAGTGTAAAAGACTTCATATATCCACTATTTATCAAAGAAGGCAAAGGTATCAAAGAGGAAGTAGCTTCAATGCCAGGAGTTTATCAGATGAGTATAGAGTATATACTTCAAGAGTGCCAAGAGCTTAAAGAGCTTGGTATCTACTCTATCATACTTTTTGGTATCCCAAAACTCAAAGACTCAGTAGGCAGTGATGCTTTGTGTGAGCATGGAGTTATCGCATCATCTATCAAAGCTATCAAAGAGGCTCATCCAGATATGTTTGTAGTAACTGATTTGTGCTTTTGCGAATACACAGACCACGGACACTGTGGAGTGCTAGATCCGGTACTTGAGACTGTGGACAATGACATCACACTAGATAACCTTGCCACTCAAGCTATAATCCATGCCAAAGCAGGAGCTGATATGATAGCACCTTCAGGGATGATGGATGGTATGATAGAAGCTATCAGAGATGGACTAGATAGTGCTGGGTATGAAAATACACCTATTATGAGTTACTCTACCAAGTTTGCTTCAGCGTACTATGGACCATTTCGTGATGTAGCTGAATCAGCTCCAAGCTTTGGAGATAGAAGAAGCTATCAGATGAATCCAGCAAATCGCCGTGAAGCCATAGCTGAAAGTGTAGCTGATGAGATGGGTGGAGCTGATATACTCATGGTCAAACCAGCACTTGCATATATGGATATCATCCGCGATATCAGAGAAAACACCACTTTACCATTAGCAGTATATAATGTAAGTGGAGAGTACAGTATGCTAAAAATGGCTGCTCGTGCAGGAGTGATAGACTATGATAGAGTTATGATGGAAACTCTGCTAGGATTTAAAAGAGCAG
>JAMOSA010000114.1 GCA_027063325.1 Campylobacteraceae bacterium | reverse complement strand
AGTAGTAAGAGATGTCAGGAATATAGGTCTTAATCTCATTGAAGCTCTTAGTGCCACCTCATCATAACTCTTTGCTCTTCTTATAAAATCAAGCATAATCAAGGCATCATTTACCACAACTCCTGATAATCCCACCAATCCCATAACCCCCGGCATAGTCAAGCTTATACCCATTACAAAATTGCCTATCAGTGCACCCAAAACAGAAAGGGGAATTACAGATATTGTAATAAGTGGTAGTATTATAGAGTTAAACATCCAAACAAGAGCTATAAATATCATAAACAGAGCTATAATGGCAGCTTCTGACATCTCTTGTTTTACTTGACGATTCTCTTTCTCTTCTCCTTTTACTATTACTTTGATACCTTCATTTTCAAACTCTTTTAATAAAGTATCAATTCTGTTCATAACCTCTTGAGGAAGTATCTTTTTTCTATCTGTTCTGGCTGTTACACTCCATACTCTATCACCATTTTCTTTATATACTTTAAGCATACTCTTTTTATATATAAATTCTGTAATATCTTTTAGAGATACCATACTCTTACCATCTGGAGTAACAATCTCAAGAGAGGATATATCAAACTCTTTATCTCTTTTGGGATCTTCTATATGTATCTTTATAAGTCCACTCTCATTAAACATTTTGCCATACTCAGCATCCAAAAACAATCCTCTTAGTGCCTCTATCAAACTTGTTTCATTAAATCCCAATCTATATCCATACTCATTTATTCTGAGTTTCAACTCCTTAGAACCCTCTTTTGCATTGTCACTAACCTCTTCTACACCATCTATTGAGGATAATTTTTGCTTCAGTTTTGATATTGCATACATTACTCTATCTTCATCTTCTGCACTGAGTCCTATCTCTATATCATGACCTACAATACCAGTTTGTGGTACAAATATACTAAGCTCTTTAAATACTCTACTCTTTTCAAACTCATTTAGTATCTCTTTTGCCTCTTGCATTATCTCATTGGCACTCTTTGCTCTTTTCATATCACTATCATCATACTCCAAAGAGAGATATGGATTGATATACTTTTCAAAAAAGTTTTGTGGTTTTCTCTCATGCAAATTTAAAAATATCTGAAACAGATGCTCTCCACTCTCAAATGATTGATCTGGATTGAATTTTATACCAACAATAGAGGTTATAGAAGAGACTCCACTGTTTTTAAATTTTTCAAGAAGTCTGTTCTCTATTACTCTCATCTTTTTTTCTGTATCTTCCAATTGAGCATCTATACTTACTTTACCGCTGATATATATCTGAGAAGCATCAAAGCTTGGAAAGAGTTGGAATTTACTCTGCTTAAGCAGATAACTGGTAGCAAAGAGTATGGATATTACAGTAACAAACAAAGACAACTTCTTCCATCTAAGCAAAAAGAGCAGTATCTTACTATACAAATTTGAAGCAGTATCCCAAAATTTGCTTGGTTTATGGTGATCGACTATCTCCCCTACACTAAACAACTCTTTTGCATGTAAAGGTAAAAAGTAAAATGCTTCAAACAAAGATGAGAGTAACAAGATAGTAATCATTACCGGCAAAACCCTCATAAACATACCAAGTTCACCACTCATTATAAGCAGAGGCAAAAATGCAAAAACAGTAGTCATAGTAGCAGTTACTACAGCAGAGAACATCTCCAAAGCACCATCAATTGCAGCATCTTTTGCTTTTTTACCCATCTCCATATGTCTGTATATATTTTCTGCTACAACTATAGCTTCATCTACAAGCATACCCAAAGCTATCAAAGCTCCAAGCATTGTAAGCATATTCATACTGTAACCAAGCATCTGTGCAGATATTAAAGCTATAAAAAAGCTTACAGGTATCCCCATGGCAACAGTTGCTGCAATTTTCCAATTCACACTCAAAAATAGAGCAACAAATACAAGTATCAAACCAAAAAATATATTTGAACTTACTAAATTGATTCTGTTTTTTATCCATATGGAAGTATCTGTATATACCTGAAATTTCAAGTTGGGATACTCTTTTGCAAACTCTTTTAAATCTTTTTTAATCTCTTTACTCAAAGCTATTGCATTACCCTGCTTTGTCTTGGTAAGATTCAAGGATATATTATGTTTACCATTGAAATGAGAGATCTCTTTTGGAGTACTCAATCCAAACTCCACTTTAGCAACTTTTCCAATTTGGATATATTTGCCTCCTACATCAATAATGGTATCTGCTATCTTTGTGGCATCCTTTTCACCATTGAATGTAGATAGATAAAATTCTCTTCCTCCACTTTTAAATACTCCGGCTGGAAATATGGAACTCAGAGTTGATATTGCTCTGTAAAAACTCTGCTTTGATACACCATAGGCTCTTAGTTTCTCTTCATCAAGAGATATTTTCAGTATGTTATCAGCATCACCTCTAATATCTATACTGTTTATGTTTTTATATCTTGAGAGTCTGCTTTTTAGCTTTTTGGCTACATCAAGAAGTATCTTTTTATCTACCTCTCCAGACACAGCAATAAGAAGAAGCGGAAATTTGTGTACTACGAGCTTGGCAACTGGTTCACTCATATCAGATGGAAGATCAGGTTTGATATTTGATATTACATCTTTGACATCATTTAAGATACTCTGCTTGTTAGAACCACTCTTTATATCAGCAGTAATCAAAAATGAACCATTTTGGATAACACTGTCTATATTTTGAATATTCTCTACACTCTTTAAATCATCTTCTATACTCTTAACTGCCATTTTATCCAATACATCTGCGCTGGTACCTACATAACCACCTCTTATTACTATCTGATCAAGCTCTGAGGGTGGAAATATCTCTTTTGGTATCTTCTGATAAGCAAAGATAGCCATTATCAATATCAAAACAAAAAGTATATGGTTCAGTATTGGCCTATTTAGTGCAAACTCTAAAAATGCTCTCATATTACTCTTTCAATTCACGCTCTATATCAAGAGGAAAAATAGTATCTGTAACTTGACTTTTATACTTTAACTTCTCTACATTCATCTTCAAAATAGAGTTTTCAGCCCTAAGAGCTTCTACTTTGGCTTCAATTCTGTTTACCTCTCTACTTTTGTAATATATCTCATTGCTTATATATATTTTTACAATAGCTAACATCAATACAATAATCATAATTACAATAGCCAAAAATAGACTACTTACAGATATACCCTCACCACCGCTACTACTCATAACCAGCCTTTAAAAACTCTTCAGCCCTCAAAACAGCACCAAGCAAAGGAGCATTTCTTAGTTGGGTAACTTCCAGTTTTAATTCTCTTAGAGGCAAAGAGAGTGTATATTTTGGTAATCTTTCTAAAACCAAATCTACAATATATCTGTTTGATTCTACTATCCCACCTCCATAAACTATAATCTCAGGATTAAAAATTGTAGTCATTGAGCCTGTCAAGTGTGCCAAAGCCTCTATAAAATTCTTTGCAACATCATAGCTTTTATCTTTTGAATTAATCATATCTTTTAACTCTGTCTCTTTATAACCAAAATACTCTCTCCATTTTGCCAAACCACTGCCAGAACAGTATAATTCATAACAGTCACTCTTGCCACAACCACACTTGAGCGGAGAATTTTTGTATGACAAATGACCTATCTCTGCACCGACACCATAACTTCCAGAGATAATTTTGCCATCATATACAATACCTCCACCAACTCCGGTACCTATATATATAGATACAATATAATCACTTTTGTAAAATTTTGATTCAGCAAGAGTGGCTAAATTCAAATCATTATCAATAAACACCTCTACATCAAATCTATCTTTTATATATGAAGCTATATCTTTTGTTTTTAGATTCAAATTCGGAGCAAACAGTACCACTCCATCTTTTGCCAAACCTGCTAAGGATATACTGACTACCTTTGTATCTTTGTCAATTAGTGATACAATCTGCTTTGGTATATCTTTGGTTTTTATTTTACCACTATTGCCGTCACCTCTTTGCCATCTAAACCAACTACCACCAATATCAAGAGCAAGATATGACACTATATAACCTCTTTCATACTTTTATACAAGCTATAATACTCTTTTGCACATCTGCCAATAGAGAAATCACACAACATATCAAATCTGCAAATTGTATCAAACTCCTCTTTGTTTGACCATAATCTGTATGACTCTTCAATAGATTGTACAAACATAGATACATCATAATCAGCCACACTATACCCCAAACCACACTTCCATTTACCACTGTTTATATCATACACACTATCTTTTAATCCCCCTACCCTGTGAACTATCGGTATGGTTGCATATCTCATAGCTATCATTTGATTGAGTCCACAAGGTTCAAAAGTAGAAGGCATCAACAAGAAATCAGCTGCTGCATAAAGTTTATGAGAGAGAGTATCATCATACCCAAATATTATCTTTACATTTTTACTATCTTTTGTCGCTTCTTTAAAGTATTTATTATATATTTTGTTACCATCACCCAATACGATCAAAGATGCAGGCATCAACTTGAGATGTTCAATCAAAGAAAGAAGCAAAGATACCCCCTTTTGCTCTACAAATCTGCCTATAAATATATAAAGAGGTACATCTAAATCCAATTGATACTTAAAAACCAACTCATCTTTACACTCTTTTTTACCAGCTATATGTTTATAATTGTAATTTGAAGCTATATATCTATCTGTAAAAGGGTTATATACTTCATAATCTATTCCATTTAGTATGCCTCTTAGCTTGTGTTTGTGAAACTGCAAATGTGCATTCAATCCACACCCAAACTTTGGTGTCAATATCTCTTTGGCATAACTTGGACTTACAGTAGTTATGGCATTGGCATAGTATATACCACCCTTTAACCAATTTACTTTATTATAAAATTCAAACTTATCTATTGTAAAATCTTCCCTTTTTATACCCGTCAATTCAAGTGTATATGGCAAAAATATACCTTGATATGCAAGATTATGTATAGTAAGTAGAGTTAATATTGAGCTATTGTAATATTTCTTTATAATATAAGGAATCAAAGCTGTATGCCAATCATTGCAATGAAGTATATCAATTCTCTTTTTTATAGCAATATATGCTACTGCATAACAAAATATTGCAAATCTTATGTGGTTATTGGTATAATCTATCCCCTCATCTCCATATGGAGAGTTTACACTTGAGAGTATCTTATTATATACAAAAAGTATATTTGAATCTTTGATATAAAAAAGTGATATTGGATATCTTTTATCCTCTATTTCTATATCAAAACTCTCTTTATAGATAATATCATACTTTTTTTTATCTATAAAATCATACATAGGCATTACTGATAAAACTTCCATATAATTCCCAAGAGCTTTTGGCAAAGATGCTGAGATATCAGCTAAACCACCAGTTTTAGCATAAGGGTATATTTCAGCAGAGGCAAAGAGTAGATGCATATTATGCTCCAGTTAAAAAATATTATAAACTATTTGGTTTATACTTTATAATATATAACATCTTCATTATAAAGTTAGGCTATCTTTCAATAGATTTTGGCAAATTTGTAGTAAAATACTACCAAACCTTTACAAACAGTACTATTAGGGGTAAATGACTCACAACTATTAATTATTTTGTGAGTATAAATTTGGGAGGCAAATTAGTGAAGTGTAAACAATATACCATAAAAGTAATAGAGATAGGTATAGATGATTCAAAATCAGTAATTGAATTTTTGGAGATCAATTATGAGTTACTCAAAAATCATCTGTTATCTCTAAAAGGCAAAATGGATAGTAATCTAAAGTCTTATTTGGAAGAAAAAGGCTTTAGATATGTAAACAATATGGATTTACCATCAGGAAGAGCAAAAGATATAACACTCGTAGCTCCAGATACCAATACAACAGTTGAAAATACTCCAGAAGAAGAGGAGATAGAAGAGCTTTACCAAAATATGGGTTCACCTCTAAAGATCATAAAGACACCTTTAAGAAGTGGTCAATATGTAGAGTATGACGGCAGTGTACTCATTACTGAAAGAATGAACAGTGGAGCCAAAATTGCCGCACTTGGCAGTGTCATTGCACTTGGTACAGTAGAAGGAGATATAAGCTCAGTAGGAGACTGTATTATTATGCCACCTACAAAAAGAGGAAATATACTCTTTCATGGAGTCAAGATAGATAATGAATCACTAAAGTATCCAATCAATAGAATTATGTTTGTAAATGACAGAATAATTATAAAACCACTATCCAAAAAGGAGATAAATTGAGTAAAGTAATAGCCGTTATAAGTGGCAAGGGAGGAGTAGGAAAGACCACTACTACAGCAAATGTAGGACTTGGAATTGCTATGAATATGAAACAGTGTGTTGTTGTCGATTTTGATATAGGTCAAAGAAATCTGGATATGATTTTAGGACTTGAAAATAGAGTTGTATATGATATGGTGCAAGTTATGGATGGTGAAGCAACTTTGGAACAAGCTCTAATACGAAGCAAAGCAAACAGAAATCTATTCTTTTTACCAGCATCTCAGACAAAAGACAAAAGTGTATTGGAATCTGCTAAAATAGAAGAACTTTTAAAAGAGTTAAGACAAAAGTTTGAATATGTAATACTTGATGCTCCAGCAGGTATTGAGAGTGGATTTGAGCATACAATAGAGTTTGCAGATTCAGCTATTATTGTAGTAAATCCAGAAGTGTCCTCCATTAGAGATTCAGATAGAGCCATTGGGATACTTGATTCCAAATCAAAAAGAGTAAAAGATGGTGGAGAAGTAGAAAAGCAACTTATTATCAATAGAATTGATCCAGATATGGTAGAAAAGGGGGAAATGCTAAGCTCAGAAGATATTTTGGATATTCTAAATATAGAATTACTTGGATTGGTTCCAGAAGATAAGGGTGTAATAGATGCTTCAAACCAGGGACAACCTATAATTTTGAATGAAAAATCAGAGGCTGGAAAAGCATATAAAAGAATTTCAAAAAGGCTATGCGGACAAAAGGTGCCTATAGTTCAGCCAAAGGCAAAATCCAAGGGTATAGTAGGTAAACTGAAAGGACTCTTCTCATAATGTTTTTCTCATGGTTTAAGAAGAAAAAAAGTGCAACTATTGCCAAAGACAGGTTAAAAATTGCTATTATGTCAGATAGAGGTGGAGCTGATTATCCTTTTATGGAAGATCTAAAAAGAGATATAATAGAGGTAATAAAAAAGTATAAAAGTGTATCCAATATAGAGATACGAAAAGCAAGTAGCAAAGATGTTGATGCCATCTCAATAGAAGTGGAGCTATCCTAACAAAGGAGTAAATTATGCAAATTGGAACAAACAAAGAGGCTATAGATATAGCATACAGCTTTTTTAGAGCCAATATTGGAATCTCTTTAGGGATAGTAACTATTATGGCTGTTGCTATAATATTACAGACTCTTCCTACCATAGGTTCCATATTTGCAATAATTTATGCAATACTTACACTCTCTATCCAAATATATATTGGCAGAAGTGTATGGAGTATAGATACTCCTAAAGATATAAAAGATATAGCATCAAATGCAAATATCAAAGATATACTACTATCTGCCTACTCAGAAGCAATTGGTGCTACTATGGGATTTTTACTTATTACTATTTTATTTATGATGCTATTTGGATATATTATATCTCAAACCATTGATTTAGAATTACTCCAAAAAGCAATATCTGCCAATAATGTAGAAGCAGTCTCAGATATGTTATTTAAGGCTTTTACATCCCCTGCTATGATAATATTTTTTATAATAGTATTACTCTTTACATACCTGGTACCTGCTGTTATTGGTAGGGTAATGGTATCTGAGAGTGCTGGTGAAGCATTTGTAGCTAGTATGGGCTTTTTTCATCCAACTGTTTGGAAAAGAGTATTTACAAATGGTTCATATGCCAAAATAGTTACCATATGGTCACTAATACTTTTTGTAGCATTTATGATACTCTCAATTCTGTTTTCATCTTTGATACTGTTACCATTAGGATTTGTAGTACTATATATGCTGTTGCTTTATAATGCAGTAATTTATGCTTTTGCATACAATACAATAGAGTAAAATATCAATGTTTACTACTTTAAAAGAGTCTGAGAGTGGCTGAATTAACTTCTAATGGATTATCTTTGAGTATAGAATTTGCCAAGCACCCTAGCAACAGATTACTCTATCGCTTTTCATTTTTGTGGAAAGGCAAACAGATACTAAATGAAGATGTACTTGGCAGAGATATGTCTGGCAAAATCAAATCAAAAGTTGGAAGTGTAATTACGATAAATGAGGAGGAGGAGACTTTAATACCATTTTTTGAGGTAGCACTTGAGTTTGGCATAGCAGAGTACTGGGAGTCTAGTGAACCTGGAATTACAATAGCAGTATATCCAGAGTTATACTTTCCATTTTTGCCTACAAACTCTGATATTATATATGCAAGTGATTCATTCAAAGCTATAAGAGAAGCATACAAAAAACTGAAAGTTACCAAACAAAAGATTGATGATGATGATTTTACTATAATTGTACTCTTTGATACAGGTAACTTTAGAGGTGGAAGAAGTAGTGATGGAGAGGGAATTAGTATGCATTTGGTTGTAGAGAGAGTTCAATTAGAGAGATTTGTAACTAATCTTAGACGCGAATACAGTCTGTTTATACAAAAGCTTTTACCACATCACTAAACAGATTATATTATGATTATATTTCAACTGGTAAAATGATACAAAATTATCGTAACTGCTACATAATTTTGCTTTAAGATACTATTAAATAAAATGGCAACTCATTGGTAACATTGCAGTTATGCCAACTAAAGGATATAGAATAGATGTTTAGAAAAAATAGAAAATTAATAATAGCAGGTTTTGGAATTACAACCTTGTGTACAATACTCCTTACTACACCTTTGCTTGAAGCAAAAGAGAGTAAAAGTACAATAGCAGAGAGCAAACTTGAAGCATATTTGAAATTTACCCAAATTTTAAATCTTATTGAAGAGCAGTATGTAGATGATGTAAATACAACTACACTTATTACAAAAGCACTCAAAGGATTAATGACAAACCTTGATGCACATTCAGCCTTTTTGACACCAAAGGAGTTCAAAGATTTAACTATCCAAACCAAAGGTGAATTTGGTGGACTTGGTATTGTAGTGAGTATGAAAAATGGTGCTTTGACTATAATAGCTCCAATTGATGGTACTCCAGCATATAAAGCTGGTGTAAAAGCCGGAGATATTATCCTAAAAATAGACAATAAAGCAACTTTGGGTATGACACTAGATGAAGCTGTATCTCTAATGCGTGGCAAACCCAAAACCCCAATAGAGCTTACTATTGTAAGAAAAGGAGAAAATAAACCACTCAAGATCAAAATCATAAGAGATATTATCAAAATTCAATCTGTAAAACACAAAATATATCATCCAAAAGATAGCAACAGTACAACACTCTATATCAAAATTTCATCATTTGATTCCCATGTAGTTAATGAAGTCAAAAAAGCTATCAAAAATAATCCAAAAGCACAAGGGTATTTAATAGATCTTAGAGACAATCCTGGAGGTTTGCTAAATCAGGCTACAGGATTATTGGATGAATTTATAAATAAAGGTGTATTAGTATCTCAAAAAGGTAGAGTTAAAAGTGAAGATATAGTATATAAAGCTCACAAAAAAGATAGCGATACAAAAACACCAATGGTTGTACTAGTAAATGGTGGAAGTGCAAGTGCAAGTGAAATTGTAAGTGGAGCATTACAAGATCACAGAAGAGCTATAATAGTAGGTGAAAAGACATTTGGAAAAGGAAGTGTACAGGTAATTATACCAGTAGGTAAAGATGAAGGATTGAAACTAACAGTAGCCAGGTACTATTTACCAAGTGGCAGAACTATACAAAATAAGGGTGTAACACCAGATATTTTAGCATACCCAGGAGTTGTGCCACAAGAGAATAATAGTTCATTTGAACTAAAAGAAAAAGATCTCAAAGAACATCTTCAAGCAGAGTTAAATAAAATTGAAAATGAAAACAATACTACTAAAATAAATAGTAAAAAAGAAGAAGAGGATAAGAAAAAGATTTTAACCCAAGAAGAGGTAATGAAAGATAACCAACTAAAGATTGGTTTGGATATTCTAAAGAGTTTAATACTACTACAAAACAGGAAGTGATATGCAAAAGAGAAAACTACTATATGAGGGTAAAGCCAAAAAGATTTGGGAGACAGAAGATAGAGATCTGTTGATATCAGAATTTAAAGATAGCTTAACAGCCTTTAATGGTGAGAAAAAATCATCTCAAGAAGGCAAAGGTGCTTTAAACAATAAAATATCAGCAGCTCTATTTGAGTATCTCAACAACAGAGGTATTCCCACTCACTATATCAAGATGTTAGATGATAATCATATGCTACATAAAAGAGCAGATGTAATTATGATAGAGGTAATAGTCAGAAATATAGCTACTGGTAGTCTTAGTAGAACTCTTGGTATAGAAGACGGCAAAGTATTGCCATTTACTCTGGTTGAGTTTGATTACAAAAATGATGATTTAGGTGATCCAAAACTAAATGATCAACACTGCTTGATTTTAGGATTGGTAGAAGATGAAGCAGAGCTTGAGTATCTAAGATATATGGCTAGAAAAATAAACAAATTTTTACAAGAGTTTTATAGTGAACTTGGTCTTAGACTCATAGATTTCAAACTAGAGTTTGGTAAAGATAGATATGGCAATATTATTTTAATAGATGAATTATCTCCAGATAACTTTAGACTGTGGGATATGGATACTAATGAAAAGATGGACAAGGATAGATTCCGTCAAGGGCTTGGAGGTTTGCTAGAAGCTTATACTGAAGTACTAAACAGAATAGAATCAAGAGGAGACAAGTAGATGAAAGCAATAGTCAATGTATATTTAAAAGAGGGTGTCTTAGACCCACAGGGCAAAGCAGTTCATCATGCCCTGGGTTCACTTGGATATAATAGTGTAACAGATGTGCGTATAGGCAAACAGATTATACTAGAGATAGATGAGAGTGACAAAGATATAGCATTAAGTAAGCTTGAGAAGATGGCTGAGGAGCTTTTGGCAAATACAGTTATTGAAAACTACACAATAGAGTTAGAGTAATGAGTAAGTTAAAAGTATCTATATTACAGTTTCCCGGAACCAATTGTGAATATGATACAGTATATGCATTCAAAAAACTGGAATGTGATACTGAGATATTGTGGCACAAAGAGAATTTGGAGATAGATTGCGATCTATTGGTAATTCCCGGTGGATTTAGCTATGGAGATTATCTTAGATGTGGGGCTATTGCAAAATACTCTCCTATTATGAGGAGTGTTGCAAAATATGCAGATAATGGCGGTAAAGTATTGGGTATTTGTAACGGATTTCAAGTACTTACAGAAGCTGGTCTTTTGCCAGGAGCATTAAAAAGAAATGATAACTTACACTTCATATCTCGTATTCAACACCTAAAGGTAATATCTACAAATAATGCCTTTTTAAATAGATGTAAAGAGGATGAAATACTAAATATACCAATAGCTCATCACGATGGAAACTATTTTGTAGATGAAAATACTCTAAGTGATATGTACAGCAATAATCAAATACTGCTAAAGTATTGTGACAGTGAAGGTAATCCTATGGTGGTAAATGGCTCCATAGATCAAATTGCTGGAGTTTGCAATAGAGATAAGAATGTATTTGGTTTGATGCCTCATCCAGAAAGAGCCATGGAATCAATACTTGGTAGCAGTGATGGTACAAAAATGTTAGAAGGCTTTTTGAGCCAATGAAAATAGGGCATCTTAGTCTGTTGGTTGTGTGGATATTAGCAACTGTGCTTTTATCTGCACAAAACTTCAAGTATAGTTATATTCCCAAAAAGATATATCTCAATCAACTCTTTCCAGTAACTATACTAGCCACAGATATAGATGCCAAACAGACTCCTAAATTTATATTCAAAAATGGTACAAAACCAATACTACCCAAACCTCTTAGAGAAATTAATGGAAAAAGTATCTTTTATACATTCTACTTCAAAGCCAAAGATGGTGATTTTAGACTGCCTGATTTAACGATTATCACTAAAAATTATAGATATAAACTAAGAGGAGAGTATCTATCTGTATATGAATTGGATATCAATAGAGGTGACTATTGTGGTGTAATGGCATCAGATTTTCGTATAAAAAACTCTCAAGTATCTAGCTTTGATGAAAAGAACAATCTTGTATATCTTACTATTGAAGCACATGAAGCAAACCTTGAAGATATGCATATAAACGGAGTAGTAGAACAAGGGGTAGAGAGGATAAAAAGAAGATACTCTTTGGCAATAGTGGAGTACTACCTTGTAATACCAGCAAAGATAAAAGAGATCTCATTTACATATTACAATACAATCAAACAGCAACTTATTCCAGTAAGTGTAAATATAGATTACAAACACAAACTTGTAGCTGCCCAAGAGATAGAGTTAAATCCCAAAGATAGCAGTTTTACCAAACTCAAAAAATATACATTTACAGCTCTTAGTATATTTTTTCTAATAATGCTGTTATGGCAAAAAGATTTCTTCTATCTAGTACTATTTGTTATTACAGTAATTACTCTTCTGACATTCTTTATGCCACACAAAAAGATATGTATAAAGCAGGGTTCACCACTATATATACTACCTATCCCAAACAGTACAATAGGTACAAGAATAGACAATAAAATCATAGCTCCGGTACTCCATACATACAAAGAGTACTACAAAATAGAGTACAAGCCAGGAGTAATAGGCTGGATAAAGGAAGATAATGTTTGCAAAGATTAAATTCTATTGGGGGGCTTTTGTAATATCAAGCATAGTAGCCCTTGTTATGATACCTCTTATATATATTTTCCCTTTAAAAAAGGGTTCTATAATGCACTATCTAAACAGAGTTATCCTCAAACTGATTGGTGCAAAATATGAAGAGATAGGAGAGTTTGATCCAACTGTTGATATGGTATTTATGAACCATCAAGGTATCATAGATATTATAACCATGGAAGCAGTTGCTAATAGAAATATGAGATGGGTAGCAAAAAAAGAGCTTTTTGATACACCTTGGTTTGGATTACTCCTAAAAGGTGGAGAGATGATCTCTGTAGATAGAGAAAACAAAGCAGGATTACTAAAACTCATAAATGATATAAAAAAGGGTTTAAAAGAGAATCCAAACAGAGTAATAGCAATATTTCCAGAAGGAACCAGAGCTTCAGATCAAAAATTACTTCCATTCAAATCTGGTGCCTCATTTGTAGCCAAAAAACTAAATCTCAAAGTTCAACCTATTGTAATAACTGGTAGTAAATGGGTACTAAATGAACATGACAAAACAGCCCACAATGGTACAGTAAGAATCCACTATCTACCACCAGTTGATGTATCTACTGCCAATAAAGAGTGGTACAAAGATATAGCTACAAATATGCAAAGAGTAATTGATAATGAAGAAAAAGAGTATGGTATAAAGAGATGACAAAAGAACATATGTAAAATATTACATCTAAGACAGAAAAATTACTATGAAAGCTGTTTTATTATCTGTCATAATTACACTACCCCTAGTCTCCTGACTTTGAAACAATATAAAGTAACCTGAGTCTCGGATAAGATTATAATATGCAAAAAGTTGTTACTACAATTTTTCAAAAATAAATGTTTTTATCTCATCAAATCCCTATTTTTAGGGCTTTTATCTATTCAAATTCTTTTTTGGGGGAACGCTTCAAATTTTGTGTAAATCCAAAATAGACTATTATAAAACTGACATTCCCCACCCAAATCTCCAAAAAAAAGAATAAAAGAAATCTGCTAAAATAGTATAAAAAAAGCCATGAACGAATATAAAACCCAAACAATAGAAC
>JAMOSA010000113.1 GCA_027063325.1 Campylobacteraceae bacterium | reverse complement strand
GTCACTAATACTATCTTTTATAAAAGAGCCTTTTGAGTTACCACAACCACCCAAAAAGATACCAAGTAATATTGCTATAAAGATATAAAACTTCTTCACTTATAATCCTTAGACATTAAATCTAAAGTGCATTACATCACCATCTTGCACTATATAATCTTTGCCCTCTAGTCTCATTTTACCTGCCTCTTTGGCTCCGGCTTCTCCGCCATAGGTTACAAAATCTTCATAACTGATAACTTCTGCTCTAATAAAGCCTTTTTCAAAATCATTATGTATTACTGCCGCTGCTTTTGGTGCAGTAGTGCCTTGTTTGATAGTCCAGGCTCTTACCTCTTTTACTCCGGCAGTAAAATAACTCATAAGTCCAAGTTTTTCAAACCCTTTTTTGATAATCTGATCCAATCCAGACTCTTCAACACCCAAAGATTCTAGCATTTCAGCTTTTTCCTCTTCATCAAACTCTACCATCTCTTCTTCTATTTTGGCACACAGTTTGATAACTTCTCTATTGTGCTTTGAGGCATAATTTTTGAGTGCTTTTACATACTCATTATCTTCACTGAGTCCATCTTCATCTACATTTGCACCATACATTATCTCTTTTGCTGTTAGAAATCTCATATCTTTTACAAGTTGCCTAAAGGCTTCATTATCGCTATCTTTAAATGTAGATACAGGTTGCTCATTCTCAAGATGCTTTAGCAACTCTTGGGCAATTGCCAGTTGCATTTTGGCATCTCTATCGTTACCCTTGGCTTTTCTTGCCAAAGTAGAAATTCTCTTCTCTAGTGCTTCCATATCAGAGAGTAATAGTTCTGTCTCAATTATCTCTATATCTCTGAGAGGATCTATACTCCCTTCTACATGGGTAATATTCTCATCTTCAAAACATCTAACTATCTGTAATATAACTTCAGTCTCTTTGATATTGGATAAGAATTTGTTACCAAGCCCCTCACCTTTACTAGCACCCTTTACAAGTCCAGCAATATCTACAAAATCAAGAGTAGAGTATTGGATTCTTTGAGGGTTTACAATCTTTGCAAGTTCATCTAATCTCTTGTCTGGTACTGGTACTACAGCCTTGTTTGGCTCAATAGTACAAAATGGATAGTTTGCACTCTCTGCATTTTGTGCTTTTGTTAAAGCATTAAAAGTAGTAGATTTACCCACATTTGGCAATCCAACCAAACCAATTCCAAGTCCCATTATGCAATCCTTATATAAAAGTTGATGCAATTATATCTAATATTGTTAATTGAGGCTATAAAGCATATATTTTAATTACAAAAAGTATAATTGCACTCAATATTTAATAAGGATAGTAAATGAGTATTTCCAAAGAGTTGATGAGTAGATGTGGTGGCGTATGTGAATTGTGTGGAAAAGAGAGTGAGCTTGATACATATACACTATCGCCTTGTGAAGCTGATAATTGTGAAGTTGCAATTTGTAGTGAGTGTGAGCAAAATATACAAAATCCATCTGAGAATGCAGAGTACTTTAGATGTCTAAATGATGCTATATGGTCTCCATTTCCATCTGTTCAGGTAACTGCATACAGACTTCTAAAGCAATTAAATACTCCATGGGCAGAAGATACACTAAGTAGTATATATCTTGAACCAGAAGTAGCCTCTTGGGTTGATGGTGAGAGTGAGAGCAGTGAAGCTACAAGAGATAGTAATGGTACAGTGCTAAATGAGGGTGATAGTGTAACTATTATCAAAGATTTAGAGGTAAAGGGTGCTGGATTTACTGCAAAAAGAGGTACAGTAGTCAAGAATATACACCTAACAAATAATCCAGAGCAGATTGAGGGTAGAGTAAATGGTGTAAGAATAGTATTATTATCCAAATTTTTGAAAAAAGCATAATCTGATGCAAAAGATAGCAATAGTTAGGCTGACTGCAATGGGTGATATTATCCATACATTAGCCTCTGTTGTTGCGTTCAAACAAAAAAATCCACATATAAAGATAGATTGGTTTGTAGAAGAGAAATTTGCATCTGTTATTGATAATCATTCTCTAATAGATAGAGTAATTCCTATAAATTTACACTCCTTAAAAAGTGAACTAACTCTATCAAAAATATCCAAAATATATAAAGAGTTAAAGCTTCATAGCAATTATGATGTAGTTGTAGATATGCAAGGACTTATAAAATCTGCTATTGTATCTAGGATTTTATCCAAAAGAGTATATGGCTTAGATAGCAACTCTGCAAGAGAGGG
>JAMOSA010000112.1 GCA_027063325.1 Campylobacteraceae bacterium | reverse complement strand
CTCGCTATCTTTAAAAGTACATCTTTTTTCTCCATAACTACTCCTTGCAAAAGAGTGCTGATGTATATCCTACAACTTCACTCTTATCTTTTGTCACATCTGCACTTGTACGATAATCCAAGATATAAGATACCAAATCATACTGTTTGGCATATAACAACAACGCTTCTATACCCAACTTTCCACACGCTTCACACCCTTGATTTAAGATACCTACATCTAAAGAATCAATAGCCTTTAGGCATATACTATCTAACTCTTTGGCTTTGTATATATCATAAAAGTGACTCAAATCACTACTGATAACAACTACTACATCATCTTTCATACAAAACTCTATAATCTTAGATAGTTGTATAGCATCTATGTTTGCATATACCAACTCTACCACACTAACGTTTGGCATATAATACTTGATAAAAGGCATCTGCACTTCTGTTGAATGTTCTTGGTGTGCCTTTGGATAGAAATGTATATCAAAGTTGTTTTCCAACTGCTTTATAAACTCTGTATCGATAGGAAGTTCACCAAAAGGTGTTTGATAACTATCATACTTTGCTACTGATATACCATCAAAATACACTCTATGGCTAGGTCCTATGACAACTACTGTTTTGATATCTTGAGTGCTTAACCTTTTGTATGCTAGATTTGCACTGTATCCTGAATATATATAACCAGCATGAGGGACTATCATCGCTTTGATATCTTTACAGTTTACATCTCTACTATCATTTAGAGAGTTAAAATACTCTATCAAACTTATGATATCTTCTTGTTTTTGAGGATAAAACATACCTGCAAATGAACTTTGTTTGACTTTCATCAGTACCACACTCCTTTTATATCACTTTGGCATACTTGACACTTATCTTTATCCATATAGTTAAGCACTTGTCCATACTCTCTACTGATAAGTATAGTATCACAGTGTGGACACTTTGTGTATTGAGGTTGATTGATATTGCCTAAGTAAATATACCTTAAACCACACTCCTTAGCTATAGCTTTAGCTCTTAAAAGAGTATCTACTTTGGTTGGTGGAGTATCTTGCATCTTATAGTTTGGATAAAAGGCACTCAAATGCCAAGGAGTATCTACTCCCAATTCATTAGCTATGAAAGAAGCCATAGATTTTATATCTTTATCGCTACTGTTGAGATCATCTATCAAAAGTGTTGTCACCTCTACCCATATACCCTGCTTAACAAACTCTTTTAATGCATCTTTGACTTCACTAAGTCCACCCTTTAAAACCTTTTTATAGTACTGCTCATCCCAACTTTTAAGATCTACATTGATAGCATCTACCCAGCTTGACATATCAGCTATCATCTCCAAACTCTCAAAACCATTACTTACAAAAATATTTTTGATACCTTGCTGTTTAGCCAATACACCTATATCTTTGGCATATGGATAAAAAATAGTTGGTTCATTATATGTATATGCTATAGATTTTGCTCCTTGTTCTATAGCCAAATCTACCATCTGTTGAGGAGAAACATATATATTTTCATCTATTTTATTGGTTTGAGATATATCCCAGTTTTGACAAAATGGGCATTTAAAATTACATCCAACCGTTCCAAAAGATAAAACTTTAGAATTAGGTAACATATGATAAAGAGGTTTTTTCTCTACAGGATCTACATGTATGGCTATGGGATGCCCATATACTAAAGTCTTTAAAGTGTTATTGATATTTTGATTGACACCACATATACCAACTTGAGAGTTTTTGAGTTTACAATTATGACGACATAAATTACATCTGATATGCTCACTATCTACTATATCATAATAATGAAATGTATTATTTATCATATCACATCCTTTTTATGGATATGAGATTATTATATCACTAGAATGAAAAGATGTCAATAAGGAAGGTTTGGAAAATATAAAGGAGAATTGCGTACCCACCCATAAAGGATGGATACAAAGAGAAAAGAAGAAATATTAGCTATTTCTTTTTTCTATGATCTCTTTTGCAACATTTTGTGGAACTTCTTCGTAGTGATCAAATTCCATAGAGTATGTAGCACGACCTTGTGTCATAGATCTAAGATCTGTTGAGTAACCAAACATTTCAGATAGTGGAACAAATGCATTTACGATTTTGTTTCCTGCTCTATCATCCATACCGTTTACTTGACCTCTTCTTTTTGAAACATCACCGATAACATCACCCATGAACTCTTCTGGAACTTCAACTTCCACTTTCATCATAGGCTCAAGGATAACAGGGTTT
>JAMOSA010000111.1 GCA_027063325.1 Campylobacteraceae bacterium | reverse complement strand
GTTGTAGCACTGGCACTAGATAGCTCAAAGATAGAGGTAATTGGAGCTAGAGCATTTGGTTGGCAGGGTATTGGCAAAGATAGAATTGTAACAAAAGCCAACAAGAATATAGTATATGAGATAGACAATAAACCGGCAATAGATTTCTACAAGACATATCTACACATAGAGACTATAGATATGCCACAAACTGGTATTGAGTATCCTCTTGAGACTACTCTTAGAAATGGACAGATTGTATATAGAGCAATACTTGATATAAATGAAGAGGATGGTTCACTCATCTTTGCAGGACATGTTGAGGAGAAATCAAGAGTCAGAATATCAGCGCCAAATGGCAAAGATATAATAAATTATGTAAAAGAGAGCCTAGAAGATACTCTCAAAGAACACAAAGAGTTCAAGCCAGAAATTGCACTTGTCTTTCCATGTTGCTCAAGAAAGCAAGTACTTGGACCTTTGACAATCAAAGAGATTGAGGTAGCCTACAAGGAGGCAAAATGTCCATTGGTAGGATTTTTTGCATATGGAGAGATAGGAGCATTTCCAGGAGGCTACGGATTTCACAATGAGACATTTGTAACAGCACTACTAAGAAGCAAGGAGCAGTAATATGAATTTTAGATCTGTATATAGTATTGTAGAGAAACTACCAGAATCTGATGAAAAAAAGAGACTCAAAGAGAGACTTGAGAGATTAGAAAGAGATGCCAAAAAAACAGAAGAGTTATATATAAAAACAAACGAAGACAAACTTACTCTATCACAACTTCTAAACAAGGTAAACAAAGAGCTTGAAGAGTCTTTGGCAAACGAAAAGAGATTTATCGCATCAGTCAGCCATGAGCTTCGTACCCCACTAACTGCAATATTGGGATATGGAGAGTTGATGCATGATACTATTTTGAACAATAAACAAAAGAAGTATCTAAATAATATTATGCAAAGTTCTGAGCATCTTTTGGCACTTATTAATGATTTGCTTGATGTTTCAAAGCTGGAGGATAATAGAATTGAACTCTCTATGAAAGAGTTTGATATGGATAATACTCTAACTGAGTGTGCCAATCTGATTCGCTCCAAAATCAATGACAATGTAGAGTTTATCACAGATATTCCACTGCTTGATTACTCTGTAATATCAGATGAAAAGAGAGTAAAGCAAATTATTATAAATCTACTCTCAAATGCCGCTAAGTTTACAAAACAGGGTTCAATTAGGTTTTATGTAAAATCTATAGAAGAGTTGCCAAATGACAAAGTAAAATTTGTAATAAATGTAGATGATACAGGTGGTGGTATTCCCAAAAAGATTGCCTCTTTACTCTTTGAACCATTCCACTCTACAGATAAAACCCAAGGAACTGGACTTGGACTATATATCTCCAGACAATTAGCAAAGATGATGGATGGAGATATTACAGTAACTTCAGAAGATGGTATTGGAAGCAGCTTTAGTGTAACACTGGTTGTAAAGAAGGCAAAAGAGCAAAAAATCGGAGAGAGACTCAAAGATGCTCATATTATGATGTTTGCACCTCAAAGTGAATTTATAGATAGAATTTCAAGAGAGTTTATACTCCATAATGCAAGTTTCCAAAACCATAATATAAAAAGCATAGATACAACTTCTGCTCTTGTACAGATGATAGCCATTGGACAATTTTATGATATAGCTATATTTGATCTTGGTGTATTTAACAAACATACAGATCACATTGCAGGTACCCTAAAGGTAATTAATCCAGATATAAAACTGGTAGCCTACTCACAAGATGGTGAAGAGCATACAATATCAGGGTTTGACAAAATAATAGATGGTCCAATATCATATAGAAGATTTGTAAAAGAGATAGAGAGTGTATATGCAGAGGATTTTTATGAGCAAAATATTGATGAAGATAATTACTCAAATCTTGAGATACTCATAGTAGAGGATGTTGAACTAAATAGAGAGTATGAAAAAGAGATGCTAAATAACTTCTTTAATATTATATGTGATACTGCTGTAAATGGTAAAGAGGCAGTAGAGATGGCAAAAAAGAAAAAGTATGATGTAATCTTGATGGATATGAGAATGCCTGTAATGGATGGATTAGAAGCTACCAAAGAGATACGCAAATTTGATCCAGATATTCCGATTATATGTATGAGTGCAAATGTTTACAAAGAGGATAAGATGGCAGCTGAAGAGGCTGGTATGAATGACTTTATCGAAAAACCTCTTGAGAAGAAAGATATAGAGAGCAGACTCATAAAACTAATCAACAAAGAG
>JAMOSA010000110.1 GCA_027063325.1 Campylobacteraceae bacterium | reverse complement strand
TTTCTATTTAATGAATGGCTCAAAAACAGAGTAGCAATATCAAAATATATAAATCTATCTAAATCAGATAAAATCAAAGAGTTATCAGATTATCCATTAGCACTCATAAAAGCTCTCAAAAAAGAGCCTCATATATTTAAACTATTTATAGGTGATATTATGCAAATTGACAATAGATTGATAAGTTGCAAAGATATGAATAAAGAGAGTTTTAAATTTCTATCCAATCAATCTATACCTACTGGATTACTACCAGGAAGCAAAGTTCAAAGAGCCTTAAGTGATGCAAAATTTTTGGAAGAGCCATTTGATGATGTGGATCTAACTTCGCTAAAGGGTGAAAGAAGAGTAGCCTGGGTATATCCAAAGGATTGTAATATCAAAGATACCAAAGATGGTATAGAGGTATCATTTACTCTGCCTCCTGGCTCATATGCTACAACCTTATTAGAGGAGATAGGAGGATTTGAGCTTAAAAATAATAAGCACTAATTAGTTACAATACCCACAAATTTGTACACTCACAACTTAAAAGGTTTAATAAATATGAGTAAAAAAGATTTTCTTAGAAAAATAGTAGAAGATGATTTGAAATCTCACAAATACAAAGAGATAGTAACGAGATTTCCACCAGAACCAAATGGTTTTCCACACATTGGACATGCCAAATCAATCAGTCTAAACTTCTCAATTGCACAAGAGTATAATGGAAGATGTAATCTTAGAATGGATGATACAAATCCACTTACTGAAAATGAGAAGTATGTAGAGGCTTTAAAAGATGCTGTCAAATGGCTTGGGTTTGAGTGGAGTGGTGATGTTAAATATACCTCAGACTATTTTGACAAACTATATGAGTATGCAATAGAGCTTATCAAGATGGAAAAAGCTTATGTTGATAGTCTAAATGAAGAGGAGATCAAGGAGTATAGAGGTACTGTTACTACTCCTGGTAAAAGAAGCAAATATGCAAAAAGAAGCATAGATGAAAATCTTGAACTATTTGAGAGAATGAAAAATGGAGAGTTTGAAGAGGGTGAACATATCCTAAGAGCCAAGATAGATATGACATCACCAAATATGAAGATGCGTGATCCTCTGCTATATCGTATAATAAAAAAAGCTCCACATTATAGAACAGGTAATAAGTGGGCAATATATCCTATGTATGACTTTGCACATCCACTATCAGACTATATAGAGGGTGTTACACACTCATTTTGTACACTCGAATTTGAAAACAATCGCGAAGTATATAATTGGCTAATAGATACTTTGGGACTAAAACCACCAAGACCATACCAATATGAGTTTGCAAGATTGAATATGAATTATACAGTTATGAGTAAAAGAAAACTGCTTGAACTTGTAGAGGGTGGTTATGTAAATGGTTGGGATGATCCTAGAATGCCAACTATTGCAGGGTACAAAAGAAGAGGTTATACACCTGAGGCTATATTGAATTTTTGTAATCAAATAGGAGTTGCCAAAGCAAACTCTGTTGTAGATGTAGCTCAACTTGAGTTTGCCATAAGAGATGATTTAAATAAAAAAGTTCCAAGAGTAATGGCAGTATTGAATCCTCTGAAGGTTACTATTGCAAATTATGATGGATATGAAGAGATAGAAGCTTCATACTATCCGCCAGATGTACCAAAAAGTGGCAGTAGAAAATTGCCCTTTTCAAAAGAGATATATATAGATAGAGATGATTTTAATCTAAACCCTCCAAAAGGGTATTATAGATTGACACCAAATCAACCTGTACGATTGAAATTTGCCTATATAATCACATTTAAAGAGGCAATCAAAGATAAAAATGGAAATATCAAAGAGATAATTGTTGAGTATCACAAAAACTCAAAAAGTGGTCAAGATAGAAGTGGTATAAAGGTAAAGAGTGCAATTCAATGGGTAGAGGCAAAGAGTGCAAAAGAGATAGAGGTTAGATTGTATGATAGACTCTTTGTCAAAGAGAATCCACAAGGTGTTGAAGATTTAAATCCAAATTCACTACAAATTATAAAAAACAGTCTGGTTGAAAAATCTGTAATAGAGAGTAGTGAAGTGAGATTTCAGTTTGAAAGAGAGGGATACTTCTTTAAAGATCCACAAGAGTACTCTACAGCCAAACCTATATTTAATAAAATTGTCTCATTAAAAGACTCTTGGTCAAAAAAACAGACTCAAAAAAATATACCAAAAGAGACAAAACCTCAAAAGATAAAACAGGACAATAACAAAAGTGGTGAAATGGCTCAATTGAGTGAAGAGGAGAGAATTGTATTTGAAAAACTTAAAAGTGAGTATAACCTAAACAATCAATTATCAAATATCTTATCAAGAGATACAAAGCTTTTGGAGTTTTTTCATTCAGCAATAAAAGATGGCTCAAATCCTATTACAGTTGCAAATATAGTGACCAATGAAGTTGCAAAAGAGTTAAAACAAAACAGCAATCCTATCTTTACACCACTTGATATTTCAAAAATAGCAGATATGATAGACAAAGAGATAATATCTACAAAGATTGCAAAAACTCTATTTGAAGAGATAGCCAAAAGTGGCAAAGATCCTATCAATATAGTAAAAGAAAAAGGGCTTGAGCAGATAAGTGATCCTGATATAATTGAGCCTATTATAGAAGAAGTCATTGCCAAAAATAGTGCAAACTTGGAAAAGTTTAGAGCAGGAAACAAGAAGCTTATAGGATTTTTTGTAGGAGAAGTTCTAAAAGCAACCAAAGGAAAAGCCAATCCAAAGATAGTCAATCAGTTAGTAGAATCAAAATTACATGAAGATTAAAAAAGAAGTATAAAGCAGAATAATCCATAGATAGAATTATCTATTAAATGGATTATCAAGAGATATATAAAAAATGGGACAAGAGTCCCATAAATTCAAAACAAGTTTTTGCGACTAGATAGAAAAATACTTCTCCAAAGCCTTTTTGGCTTCTACTCTGTCATCAAATGGGTGTTTCACTCCTGCTATCTCTTGATAATCCTCATCACCTTTACCAAGTATGAGCAAAATTTCATCTCTTTTTAAGTGTGATACTGCTTTGTCTATTGCTTTGGATCTATCAAGTATAACTTCAACTCCATCTTTGCCTCTTAAACCTATTAGTATATCATTAGCTATTGCCTGTGGATCTTCTGAGCGTGGATTGTCACTGGTTATATATATCTTTTTTGCAAATCTGCCTGCAACTGCTCCCATCTTTGGGCGTTTACCTCTATCTCTATCTCCTCCTGCACCAAATACTACCACCAAATCTTTATCTTTGAGGCTATCTAATACTCTATACATTCCATCATCTGTATGAGCAAAATCTACTATAACAGTAGGATTATGGCTGATAACTTCCATTCTGCCACTTACTCCACCAAAATACTCTACCACTTCACAAATTTCCAAAAGAGGTCTGTTTGTCAAAAGCTTTGCTGCTGAAATTGCTGCTGTAATATTGTACAGATTAAATAATCCCATCATAGGAGAAGAGAATACCTCTTGCTCATCTTTATATCTGATTACTGCATTTATTCCACTGTTTAATCCATAAGCCAATACCTTAAATGCTGCAGGTTCTTCTACACCATAACTATATGAATTGTTTGGATTATATTGCAAAGTTTTTATCATATCTTTATTCAAAAGTTTCAAGCTATTATCTTGAAAAAAGAGGCTTTTTATGCGTCTGTACTCTTCAATTGTACCGTGATAATCCAAGTGATCTCTAGTTACATTGGTATGAATTTTTAGTGCAAATTCCAACCCCTCAATTCTATTTTGCGCAATTGCATGGGAGCTTACTTCCATTACAAAATATTCAGCTCCTCTCTTTTTTGCTTCTGCCATATGAAGAAGGGTATCTAGTATAGACGGAGTTGTAAGACTCTTTGATTTGACTCTCTTATCATCTATAAACAATCCTCTTGTTCCCTGCAAAGCAGATATATATCCCAAATCTATCAAAATTGAATACAAAAGTGCAGATGTAGTAGTTTTACCGTTGGTTCCGCTTATACCTATTACTTTCAATTCATCAAGTTTTAAAATACTCTTTAACTCCAAAGGAGTGATAACTGTAGCATCTTTTGGCAAAGATGAGATATATTTGCTGTTTTGCTCTGTTAACAAAAAAAGCTTGTCACTACTCCACTCCTTTGTATTGTCTGTAATACTACTCCATGAAGACTCTTTATATATATAACTCACGACCTCTTATCCTTTGTTGCCAACTCATACAGTGAATATATGGATTGATCATTTGAAAAATTATCAGCTAATGCATCAAGATACTTTAGTGCCATGTCATTGTATCCCTCATTAACCAATCTTTTGATAAAGTCTATAAACTCATCTTTTGAGTGTAATATAACACGGGTTGAAAATAAAATATCCTCAAATGCCTCTTTGAAACTTCCTTTGTCTTTGACCAAGTTCATAAAGTCACTATACCTTATGCCATCTTCCATTTCAGCCTCATCCAGTACATCAAACAACTCCTGTTGAATCACAACCTTTGCAGAGTATATAGATTGCATAAGTTGGTCAATAATCTCTTCTGCATCCTCACTACTATCTTTGATAGCTTGATAGTAACTAAACAGAGCTTGGGCATCTTCATCACTATCTAATCCCATATCACTAAGATATACACCAACTTTTGCATCTTTTAGCTTTGGATCATCTTTTAAGATTAGACTATATATCTTCATAGCATTTGAGTATTCTCTTTTCAAAAACTGCTCTTCTGCTCTTTTGAGAAGTATATTTGTATTACTCATAGCTCTCCTCTCAATATTAAAAAGATATACTATTATACTATATATATACCCTTATTCTAAATTCACAATGCAACTTAATTTACAAAGGTAATATATGACAATACTTTTTGATTTAGATGGTACACTTATAG
>JAMOSA010000109.1 GCA_027063325.1 Campylobacteraceae bacterium | reverse complement strand
TATAGATTCAACTGAAGCTATACTATACAGTTTTGATTATAGTTTCTCCAAATTTGGCATTAAGTCCCCAAAAGATGAATTGATTACACCTCTAATTGGTGTTCCTTTGCCTCAAATGTTTCAAAAATTAGGAATTTCAGATGATTTGGTAGATGATATGGTAAAAAGCTACAAAGAGTGTTACCAAAAGATACATACACAAAAGACAAAACTACTGCCAGACTCCAAAGAAGCATTACAAATAGCTAAAGATATAGATGCTACCATGGCTGTTGTTACCTCCAAAACCGGTAAATACTCAATAGAGTTACTAGAGTATTTTGGCATTATGAAATACTTTGATACAGTTGTCGGAAGCGAAGATGTGACATATCACAAACCCCACCCACAGCCCATAAATACGGCATTAAAGAGACTAAACAAAAATACAAAAGATTGTTATATGATAGGGGATACCTGTATAGATATGTCAGCAGCCAAAAATGCCAAAGTCAAAGGATTGGCACTGCTGTGTGGCTATGGAGACAATGATAGTTTAAACAGGTGTAGTAATAATGTGTTTCAGAGTGTAAAAGATGCTGTTACTTATATAGTAAATAGCTAAAATTTAATCTATTTACAGCACTATTTAAGACTATCACATTAAAATAGCTTCAAACAACCGCTGACTATAGATTATGTATTTAAAAAAATGTATGATTATAGTTCAGAGGGAGTACTTTCCATAAATCGAGGAGGAGATATGATTGAGATACGATGGCACTCGCGTGCTGGACAGGGAGCAGTAACAGGTGCAAAAGGACTTGGTGATATAGTATCAAGAACCGGTAAACAGGTACAAGCATTTGCACTTTATGGTTCTGCCAAGCGTGGAGCTGCAATGCGTGCATACAATAGAATTGATGATGAACCTATTATTACTCATGAAAAGTTTATGTATCCAGATTATGTATTGGTAATCGATCCAGGTTTGGCATTTACAGATAATATTACTGAAAATGACAAAGAGAGTACAAAATATATTATTACTACTCATCTAAATAAAGAGGAGTTAATATCTCAAATACCTGCACTTCAAGATAAGGCAGACAGAGTATTTGTAGTTGATTGTATTGGTATCTCTCTTGATACTATCGGTAGAGCTATACCAAATGCTCCTATGCTTGGTGCACTTATGAAAGTATCAAATATGTTTGAGCTTGATTTCTTTTTAGATAGTATGAAGCGTGTATTGGCAAAATTCCCTCAAAAGATAATTGATGCCAATATGGACGCAATTACAAGAGCTTATAACGAAGTAAAATAGTAAGGATGAGAATATGAAGGGTGTATTAGCAACCGAAAAAAGAGGTATTAGAGAGCTTGGTGCAGAAGAGATGGTAGGTTGGGACGAGGTAACACAGGGTGTTGTCTTGCACTCATTTGATACTGAAGTTGAAAATGTAGCTCATATCAGACCAGAAGAGAGACCATACTCTGATTTCAACAGTTATACAGCTACAGTAGCTTCCTGGAGAGTTATAAAGCCAGTATATAACAGAGATGTTTGTATCGATTGTCAAAACTGCTGGGTATGGTGTCCTGATACATCTATTATCTCAAGAGACAAGCAGATGTTAGGAATTGATTATGACCACTGTAAAGGGTGTGGAGTATGTGTAGAGGTCTGCCCTACCAATCCAAAATCACTACTTATGTTCGCTGAAGCAGAAGATAATGAAGAGGCACTAGCCAAGTGGCCTGAGAAGAAAAAGAAAGAAAAATAAAAGGATAGTTATGGCAGATAAAATGGAACTTAATGAAGTAGAAGTTTGGGATGGTAATTATGCAGCGTCTCAAGCATTGAGACAAGCCCAGGTAGATGTTGTTGCAGCTTATCCTATTACACCATCTACTCCAATTGTTGAAAATTATGGTGCATATGTAGCCAATGGCTATGTTGATGGTGAGTATGTAATGGCTGAATCTGAGCATGGTGCTATGAGTGCATGTGTTGGTGCAGCAGCAGCTGGTGGTAGAGTAGCAACTGCTACATCTTCACAAGGATTTATGCTAATGCTAGAGGTATTGTATCAAGCTTCTGGTATGAGATTGCCAATTGTTCTTACAGTTGTAAACAGAGCAGTTGCCTCTCCACTAAATGTTCGTGGTGATCACGGTGATATGTATGCTGGTCGTGATAGCGGTTGGGTACAAATAGATGCATTTAATGCCCAAGAGGCTTATGACTTAACTCTATGTGCATTTAAAATTGGTGAAGATTTGGATGTAAGATTACCTGTAATGGTACATCAGGATGGATTTGTTACATCTCACACTGCTCAAAATGTTTACCCACTAAGTGATGAAGAGGCTTATGCATTTGTAGGTGACTACAAGCCAGTAGATGAGATGCTAGACTTCTCAAGACCTGTTACTTATGGTGCTCAAACAGAAGAAGATTGGCACTATGAGCATAAAGCAAAACAGCATAAAGCTTTGATGGAATCATACAAAGTAATAGATAAAGTATTTGAAGAGTTTGAAAAGAAAACTGGTAGAAAATATAATAGATTAGAGCAATATATGATGGAAGATGCAGAGGTTGCAATTGTAGCTCTTGGTACTACTGTCGAGACTGCAATTTATGCAGCAGAGCAACTTAGAAAAGATGAAGGTATCAAAGCTGGTGTTGTGGCACCAAGAAGCTTTAGACCATTCCCATACAATGAGATTAGAGAAGCACTTGCTAATGTAAAATCTGTAGCAGTACTTGATAGATCATGCCCAATGGGTGCAATGGGTGCATTATATAATGAGATTTGTGGAGCAATGGCAAGTACACCTGCTAATCCACTGGTTACAAACTATATTTATGGTCTTGGTGGAAGAGATTTTGCAGTTGAAGATGCTAAGAATATCTTCCGTGAACAAAAAGCAAATGCAGATGCTGGTTATATTACCACTGAATTACAGCAGTTTAGCGGATTGCGTGGTCCTAAACTTGCGTTTTATGAAGCAAAAAGGAGCTAAGATATGGCTATTACCTCAATAAAAAACCTAAAAGAGTTTTCTACAACAAATGAGAGATTTGAAGGAGCCCACCTACTATGTCCAGGTTGTGCTCACTCAATGATAGTAAGAGAGTTGCTAAACTGTACTGATGACAACTTGGTACTGGCTACCAATACTGGTTGTCTTGAAGTATCTACAGCAGTATATCCATATACATCATGGGATACCAGTTGGATTCATATCGGATTTGAAAATGCAGCTTCGGCTGTAACTGGTGCTGAAGCTATGTATAAAGCCAGAAAGAGAAAAGGTACTCTAAAAGATCCAGATGCTCCTGTTAAATTTGTAGCATTTGGTGGAGATGGTTCTACATTTGATATTGGATTCCAGTGGATATCTGGAGCAGTTGAGAGAGGTCATGACTTTACATATATATGCCTTGATAATGAAAACTATGCAAATACAGGTGGTCAAAGAAGTTCAGCTACACCAATAGGAGCTCACACTTCTACTGCCCAAGCTGGTAGAGTCAGTTATGGTAAAAAGCAGAAAAAGAAAGATATTGTAGGTATCTTTGCAGCTCATGGAGCACCATATGTGGCTCAACTCTCTCCAAACAAATGGAAAATTATGGCAAAAGGTTTCCAAAAGGCTCTTGAGACTGAAGGACCTTGCTTTATTAATACAGTCTCAGCTTGTACTACTGAGTGGAAGTTTGATCCAAAAGATACAATTCATGTAACAGATTTGGCAACTGACAGTTTGATGTTCCCTATCTATGAAATTATTAATGGTACAAAACTAAATATTCTATACAGACCAAAAAATATTATCCCAGTAGAGGAATATTTAGCAGCCCAAGGTAGATATAAGCACCTATTCAAACCTGAAAATCGTCATGTAATTGAACAGATTCAAAAAGAGATTGATGAGAAGTGGGAGTATCTACAAAGAAGAGAAGAAGCAAGTGTATAAATTACTATTTACAGAGAGCTTTTACTCTCTGTAACAAATATAAAAATTTAAAGCTTGGAATTATCCTATCTATACACTTCAAAGTTTTTTAATTCAAAGATAGTACTCTATATCCATTTACATATAAACAAAAATTATAAAACCTTAAGCCTTTGACCTTTAGCTTTAAATATTGCATAATAAAATCATAATAGCATACCATCAATTGGTAAAAAGATTGAAAAATTGGTTATTTTGTAATAGTTTTGTATAAAAGTATTATTTGGTTATTATATCTATTGCGGTTGCAAAATGTTTGGTTATCTTGACCAATATCAAATAAAAACAACTGCAAAATTGTAATAATGTGAAATGCTTGCAGAAGCATACCGTCAAATCAAAATGAGGTGAACTTTATGGAAAATGTCGCATTATGGCCAGAGTTGGCACCAGATCAATTTCTGCCTATATTTATAGTAGCTACACTTGTTCTTATCTTTGGAGTAGGTTATGCTGCTGTTATAACATTGGCTAAGATGGGATATCTTTCCAAAAGATTAGCACCCATTGGTTATCTCTTTTGGATATTACAAACAGCTAGTTTATATAAATTGTCACTAATGATACATAGTAATCACTTTACAACAAAGGTATTGATGGTGGCAATGATTGCATATCTGTTTGTACCACATTTGTACTTCTATCTGATTACAGAATCAGAAAGAAGATATGAAAATAGAGATAATCAAACCAAAAATAAATAAGGAGGAGAGATGGCTGGTAAAAATGTATCAGTGTGGACGAGTATTCCTTTCTGGCGTCGTTCGGCTGCTTGGGTAACTGGTTTTTCAACAATTTTGTTGATCTGGCTAACGTTTGACACAGTGTCACAAATTAGGATGGGGACTGATGAGGAGCTTGCAAATGGTATCAAGCGTCGTATTCCAGCTCCTACTGTAATTAATCACAAAATTGATTACAAGTATGATGAAAAAAGAGGCTTAGAGGTTCCTGTAATTGGAGAAAAAGAGAAATTCTTTGGTAAAGAGTGGAGTGGTGAAGAG
>JAMOSA010000108.1 GCA_027063325.1 Campylobacteraceae bacterium | reverse complement strand
TGCAAAATTGTTACACCTTGGAAAACTTACATCTCAAGCCAAAAACTGTATGAACTGTCATACGCTACTTGGAAATGGTGCATATTATGCTCCTGATTTAACTAAAGCTTGGCTTGATCCTATGTGGAAAGATGGTGGTACAATGCAGGCTATGACTGGTAAGCAGACAAAAGAGGAAGCTATGGCAGAGTTTTTAATGCATCCAGACAAGTATCCTACTCATGCTAGAATGATGCCAAATCTTGGTATTACAGCCGAAGAGGCAAAGGGGCTTGTAGCATTTTTGAAACATATGTCTTCTATCGATACCAACGGATTCCCAAGAGGATTCTCTAAAACGGCTAAAGATTTTGAAGTAGGAGGCACCTATGCTAAGTAGTATCAAAACAAATAATTTCCAATCTGAATCCAAAAAGCTTGGAATGATGTATTTTAGAGTAGCAATTGTACTATTTGGTGCTCAGCTACTTATGGGTCTAATTGCTGGTTTACAATTTTTGTATCCTGAGTTTTTATTCAATATATTCGATTTTAGTGTAGCCAGAATGGTACACATCAATGCACTTGTTGTATGGATGCTCTATGCTATGATTGGTTCAGTTTATCTAATGTTACCAGATGAGACAGGTATAAAAGAGCCTGTTGCCATTGGTCTTGGTAAATTGGCATTTTGGATACTAACAGCTGCTGTTGCTGTAGTTGTACTTGTATATATCTTTGTTCAAGTTGGTCCTGGTAAAGAGAGTACAATTTGGTTCATTAATGAGGGGCGTGAGTATATAGAGGCTCCAAGATGGGCTGATATTGGTATAGTTGCTGTTGTACTTGTCTTTTATGCAAATGTATTCTTTACATATATGAAGGGTCAAAAGACAGGTATTATGACAGTTATGGTTGCAAACCTTTTAGCTCTTGCTGGTTTATATATAACTGGAATGTTCTTTACTGATAATATATCTGTTGATCAATTCTGGTGGTGGTGGGTAATTCACCTTTGGGTTGAAGCTACATGGGAAGTATTTGTCGGTACGCTAGCTGCATATGCATTGATTAAAATCATCAATGCAAAAAGAGAAATCGTTGAGATGTGGCTATGGATAGAAGTATTGATGCTATTTGGTTCTGGAATATTAGGACTTGGACACCACTACTTCTGGATCGGTACACCTGAATATTGGTGGGAAATTGGAGCACTATTTAGTTCACTAGAGCCTGTTCCACTGGTAGCAATGTTCGTACATGTTCTTTATGATTGGGGTAAAGAGCAAGGACATGGCGAAGCTATGGGTGAAGATCATGTTATCAAAAATGGTCCTGCTATGGCTTGGATTACAATCAATGCTTTTGGTAACTTCCTTGGTGCTGGTATTTGGGGATTCTTCCATACACTACCTCAGGTAAATATCTATACACACGGTTCTCAGTTTACAGCAGCTCATGGACACTTGGCATTCTTTGGAGCATATGCGACAATCTTGATAGGTATGATGTATCTAGGATTACAAGAAGCTTATGGTCTAAAGAGAATGAAAGCTACTTTCAACTCTAAAATGGCAATTTTCCTAATCACTTTTGGTGTACTTGGAATGGCTGTAGCATTAACAATTGCTGGTTATGAGCAAGTACTTGTAGAAAGAGCAGAGCTTGGTGCTGGTTGGCAAGCATTCTTTACTGCACAAAATCTACCTTGGTATATTCAAGCTCAAACTTGGCGTGAGATTATGGGACTTGTTACATTTGTAGGATTTGTATTCTTGTTGATAGACTTGCTTACAATTGGCTCTAAAACTCAAAAGAGTGATGATTAAAAAAGGAGAAGATTATGTTTGAAGCTTGTACAGATATAGCATGTAACAATTTCTTTGCATGGCTAAATCAAGGTCCTTTGACTTTGACAATATTTTTGCATACAGTAATAGTATTACCAATGTTTTGGATCTATTTCCAAGAAAAAAAGAAGTTAAACAAAGGTAGATAAAAATATAATTAAAGTTGATTTATATCATCAATTTTAAATTATAAAGTTGCTAAAATAGCAATTACCTAAGTTTTATGGTTGGAGGTGCCGAGGGAAACCTCGGTTAGAGGTATCAATCTCAAATAGAAGGAGAGTATATGAAAGCAGGTAGAGTACTTAGTTATGTTGCAGCAGCTTCATTGGCTTTTACAATGGCTAATGCTGGTACATCAAAGATGGATTTTGCAAAAGTATATGAAAAAGAGTGTCAAGGGTGTCATGGTCCTATTCACCAAGGTGGTGTTGGTTCTGATCTAAGACCAAAAGCTCTAAAAAAGAAAAATGCTCAAATGTTAGCTGATACCATTTTAAATGGTAAGGCAGGAACAGCAATGCCAGCTTGGAAACATAAATTTAGCAAAGATGATGCTGCTGGTATGGTTGATTGGCTAATGAACTGGAAAAATACAGTCGAATTGAAACTAAGTCTTGATGAAGTTAAAAAGACTTGGAAGAAGTTAGCAGATAGAAAAGAGTTACTCAAAAAATATCCACACCCAACTGATGTAAAGAGTGTAATGGATATTGTATTTGCAACTGAAAGAGATGCTTCTTTGGTTGATTTTATTGATGGTACTACTGGTAAAATTCTATCAAGACACAAAGCTGGATTTGCAGTACACGTTACTGTAACGAACAAAAGAATGCCAAGATATGCTTACTCTATTAGTAGATCTGGAAGACTTACAATGTTTGATTTAGCAGCTCCAGGACAACCTGCAATTGCTAGTGTTCAAGTAGGTCAAGAGTCAAGAGGTCTTGCAGTATCTCCAGATGGTAAATATGTAATGGCTGGTAACTACAATCCAGGTGGTGCAGTACTTTGTGATGCATTAACACTTGAGCCACTCAAAGTATATCAAACTTCTGCAGTAATCGATCCTGATGGTGATATTACACCAAGCCGTGTAGCATCAATTGCAGATACTCCATATGGTCCATACTTTGCATTTGCACTAAAAGATGGTGGTCATGTATATATAGTTGATTATAGCAAACCAAACTTCCCAATCGTTGGAGATGTTCCAAATATCGGTAAAATTCTTCATGATGCATTCTTGAATGAGGGTAAAGAGATTGGTAGATACTATATGATCGCTTCTCAAGGTAGTGATGTAATAGGAATTGTTGACTTCAAGACTAAAAAGTTGGCTGCAAAAGTATATACTGGACCTGGTACTAAGCCTCACCCTGGACAAGGAAGCTCTTGGTATAATGAGAAGTATGGTCAATTGAATGCTACAGTTAGTATGAATGTTGGTAATGTTGTAATATGGGATATGAACTGGGATGTTGTAGCCAATGTACCAACTGCTGGTGGAGGATTATTTGTAGGTACTAGCAAAGATACTCCATATCTATGGGCAGACTGTGTACTTGGTACTCCAGAAAACTACAACAAAGTTTATCTTATAAACAAAGAGACTCTTGAGACAGATAGAGTAATAGAGGTAGGCAAAACCAAAGGAAGATTGATTGACTTCCATACAGGTAAAGTACTACAAGAGTGGGATGCTACTCAGTATCAAACTGTAAAAGGTAAAGAGGTACCTTCTAAACTCTCAAAAGAGAAGCTTCTTACTTATACAGATAAAAAAGGTAAAAAAGTTGCCAAGCCTGTTCAGCCAAGATTGCTACACGCAGAACCTGCCAACCATGGTAAATGGGTATTTATCTCTGAGTGGACAACTGGTAGAATTGGTATCTATAATGCAAAAACAGGAGAGTTTATTAAGTATATTTATAATATGACTACTCCTACATTTACTTACTCTGTAGAGCACAGACAGCACATTCCTGGTGCATAATTTGCTCTTACCGCACTACTTTGTGCGGTACCCTTACTTATTAAATACTCTTTAATAATTTCTCTATTTCAAATGAAATCTCTTTTTTGAATCTATCTACACCAAACTTGTGTGCATGTTTAATAATATAACTATTGTCAAAAGTCATACTCTCAAACCTATTAATAGCTTCAATAATAGCCTCTTTAGTTTGCTCTTGAAATAGTACTCCAGTTACTCCATCTATTATTGTATCTTGAGTACCACCCTTGCTATATGCTACTACTGGTGTTCCACATGCCATAGCTTCAAGTGGCACAATACCAAAATCTTCATATGCACAAAATATAAAAGCTTTTGCACTATGCATTAGATTTGCCATATACTCATCATCAATTGCTCCAAGCAGAGTAATATTCCTGAGTTTCTCATAGGACACCCAAAAATGAATCCTATTGATAAATAGCATCGTAAATTTGTTGTTGAATATCATCCATCTCAAAAGGCTCAATACCAAATATAGTTTTATAACCATACATGGTT